>JAHEKB010000235.1 GCA_024638525.1 Bacteroidota bacterium | reverse complement strand
ATCATTTTTTAATTAAAAAAAATCTTAAAAAAGGCCTGTCATCGACAGGCCTTTTTATTGGTAGCTGAATGAGTTTACTTGAGCATCTTCTTCCATTCTTCAATGGATGCCTCATTCATTTTTACATAATTATCGTTTTCAGCTTCTGTAGCCAATTCAATGGACCTTTGGGCAGAGTCAATCGCTTCTTGATACATGCCCAATTTAGCTTGAATTAGCGCTTTTTGACGCATATACCAATAGCGCTCCGTTTCTTCAGTAGCCATATTGATCCACTCTAATGCTTGATTGAGGTCTTTATCGTTTTCCAAATAATACCTGGCCGCAGAATAATAGGCAGAGGGTGAAATTTTCATTGCTTCCTCTATTTGCTTCATCACATTGGCATCATAGCTCACCCCAATGTGAAATTTAACTTGGGTATGCGCCCACAAAAGTTCTAAGTCGCAACCGTCAGAAGTGAGATTGCTAAAATTCATGGTCAGGGTCTCAATGGTCTCTCCATAACTATTGTTGGGAGTAAGCGTAAATCTCAATTGGTCTTCTGCCATGTCATATCTGCTGCCTCCTGTTCCCCAATAGCTGAGATTTTTGTGGAGGACAATGGTCCACTGATCTTCACCGGGAATGGTGTAAAGCGCATAAGTGCCTGCAGGAACAGACTCGCCATTTATGCGGACTTCATCGCTGAAGCTGATTTTTGTGCTTGCATTTGCCCCCGTGCGCCACATGTCACCGAAAGGAACCAATTCACCAAAGATTTGTCTGCCTTTCATACTTGGTCTTGAATATTCCAAACTAAAATCCGTTAGACCTACCTTTTGTTCTACCTTAGAAAGTGGGCTTGGAGCAGGTGTTGTAATCTGTGCAAATAAGCTGCTGCTAGCTAGTAGTAAAGCCAGCGTTATTGTCTTTTTCATAGTTGAGCAAATGTAGCTTTTATAGGCGAATTTTAACGAATGAACCCACTCAACTCTCATTCCAATTAAGTGTTAAAAGCTTTAGGTAACCAATAATCACAAATCATTGAAATTCCATCGCTTTCAAGTTCTTTGACACTGAGTTTCATCTGTCCAAATCTAGTACAATCCCTTATAATACTCCGGGCCAAAACGCATCCTTGAAGTGTTCGAGTTCAAGGAGCTTGTTTTTATAAATAATGGAAATGATATCAAAGCGGGTTTCACCATTGAAGTTATTCTGATGAACGTAGGCATCTGCAGCGGAACTTAAGAACAATTGTTTTCTCCAGGAAACCGCACGCTCTGGTTGCCCGAAATCTTTAGTGACGCGAGTTTTGACCTCTATAAAGACCAACTCACTTTTATCCTTGGCAATAACATCCACTTCCAAATGGCCGTATCGCCAATTGTTTTCTAATATGATGTATCCAAGGGATGATAGATATTCTATGGCTAGCTTTTCTCCCTTATTTCCCAGTTGTTGATTCACTGCTTTGCTGAATGGCCAACCATGCCATTAATCCAGCACCCGTGATCAGCGCGCTTTCGTCAATGTCAAAAGTTGGAGTGTGAACCATCGAAGTTATTCCAGCTTCTTCATTTCTCGTACCTAAGCGATAGAAGCAAGCTGGTATTTGTTGAGAATAGTATGCAAAATCTTCACCTGCGGGCCATATTTCCAGATCTTCTACCTTGTCTTTGCCTAAATAATCTTCAGCCCATTTACGGCTCTTTTTGGTGAGATCTTCATCGTTGAGAAGGAAGGGGTAGCCTTTTCTCACTTCAACTTCACATTGAGCCCCGTGCGTTTTGGCTTTTTCATTGCAAATGGTTACAATCAATTCATGCGCCCTCATTCTCCATTCTTCATCATAGGTTCTCAATGTACCCTCCATATAAACCTCATCGGGAATGATATTGGTTGAGCCTTCAGCAATTACTTTACCAATAGATACCACGGTGGGGATACTTGGTTTTGCATGACGGCTTACCACTGTTTGTAGCTCGGTAATAATCTCGGCTGCAATGATTACAGGATCAATATTCATATGAGGATGAGCTCCGTGCCCACCTTTGCCTTTGACGCGTATGTAGATTTCGTCTGCACTGGCCATATATAAGCCTGGTCTAAATCCAACTTTCCCCGCTGGAATTAGCGGCATTACATGTTGTCCGTGAATGCTTGATACATTTGGTTTTAGTACACCTTCTTTAATTAGCATGCTAGCACCACCTGGTAATCGCTCTTCTCCAGCTTGAAAAATGCATCTAATGCTGCCTTTCCAATGCTCTTGGAGCTCCTTGAGTATAATCATAGCTCCGAGCAAGCAAGTGGTATGAACATCATGGCCACAGGCATGCATAATGCCTTGATTCTTACTTTTATATTCTACCTCATTGAGTTCTTCAATGGGCAGTGCGTCTATATCAGCTCGCAATGCAATCAATTTTCCTCCACCAGCTTTCCCGTGAATATCTATGAATCCACCGGTTTCTGTTAATGTATTTAATTGATCAAAACCGAGCTTTTGAAGTGTTTGATTAATGAATGAAGTGGTTTTGAATTCTTCAAATGACAGTTCGGGATTTTGATGCAGATGACGTCGAATCTCAACAAGTTGCTGGTGCATACCTTTGCTAAGCTCTCTGATTCTCTCCATTAAATCCATGAGGCAAAGATAGTCTTAGCATTAAGAATAAACCCTGATCTACATGGCCGAGGCTAAAACGCAGAGCTGAGTTATAGGAATAGTAGTTCTATATTTATAGTAGTTTGAAGGGAGGCAAAAGAAGGCTCAGAAGGACTGATTGGATTTACTGGATTATTTGCTTAAATCCATCGATAATTTGTCTTATTTTGAAGTTGAGTGATAAGTCCACAGGTCATAGATAAGGTATTTGATGCTGCAGCCATTGAAGAAGTGGTTGGTGAGTATGTCAAATTAAAGAAGACCGGTGCGAACTTTAAGGGGCTTTGTCCATTTCACGACGATAAGAACCCTTCCATGAGTGTCTCACCTTCAAAGGGAATTTTTAAATGCTTCAGCTGTGGACAAGGGGGCAATAGTGTACATTTCATTATGGAGCACGAAGGTTTGTCTTATCCTCTGGCAATCAAGTTTCTGGCGGACAAGTACAATATTCCAATTGAAGAAGGTGATATAGACCTTGGTGCTATAGAAGAGGAAACCCGAAGAAAAGAGGGTGTTTTTGCTGCATTGGAATTTGCAAAAAATCACTTTCACAGCACACTGCTTGACAGTCGTGAAGGCAAGGTAATTTATTTGCCTTATCTGCTTGAACGAGGCATCAGAAAAGATACTATACACAAATTTAAGTTGGGATTGAGTGGGAGCGGTAGAACAGATATATTGGAGGCTGGATTGCAAAAAGGGTTTACTGCTCAGCAGCTATTTGATGCGGGATTGGTCAAG
>JAHEKB010000037.1 GCA_024638525.1 Bacteroidota bacterium | reverse complement strand
TATGAAAAGACAAATTTCATTGCTCGTATTATTGGCATTCGCCTTGTCATTTAGCTCATGTTCCATGCAGAAACGCCGATACAACAAAGGCTTTCACCTGGATTGGTTTTCATCATCTAAGGCAGAACAAACTGCTGAAAAAGCTGAAGTGCCATCAAAAGTTCAAGCTGACTCAAAGTCTGAGCGGATTGCATTGGAGTCAAATGCTCAAGAGCCTGCGGCCTTACATGCAGAGGAGGCTGAAGCTGAATTGTTTGTGAGTGATATCCTTAATGCCTCTGACAGACCAGCTACAGAAAGAAGAGCTAAAGTCAAATCTAAAATCCCAGCCTTCAAATCGGGACTTCATATCAAAGAGCAAGCGAAAGCAGCCAAGTCCGCAGCTGATGGGAGAAGTCAAATGATTAAAGGGATACTATATATGGTATTAGGCGGCATAGTGCTTTGGTTTATTAGCATAATAGCCGGTGCCTTGCTTATGCTGGTTGGTTTTATACTCTTTCTTATTGGAATTGGCAATCTAGGCAAAGAGACCGCAGCTGCTAGCCAGCCTGCTGCACCTCCAAAAGACGATCAGAAACCAGAATATCAAGATGTGGTGTATTTGAAGAACGGCAGCATAATTCGAGGCATGATTATAGAGCAAGTTCCTAATAAGAGCATTAAGATTCAAACCAAAGATGGAAATGTATTCGTTTTTGAGATGGATGACATAGAAAAGATTACCAAAGAACAGGCGAGATAGTAAGCGGTGATTCGCAGCAGTGAGCATAATCGCTATGGTTTGCCCATATAATAATATCCTGCCCAGAGGTAGGGATTGTCTGCATATCGTTCGTCTTCAATCATTTTACGTTGTGCTTCAGAAAATGCTTCTAATCTAGTACTGTATGTATCCAAACCTTGGTAGAAATGAATCATCATGTCTTTAGAAGCCTGATCATTCACTTGCCATAAAGTAGCTAGCACCCTTGGTACGCCAGCACCGCTGAAAGCTCTGGCCAGGGAAGTGTATTCTATTCCCGATTGACCAACTCCAGTTTCGCAAGCACTTAAGACCACCATATTGGCATTTGGCATCCTCATAGTAATTAGTTCGGGCAGACTCAGTTTCCCGTCGCTAAACAGCAATGAACTTTTGCTCAAGTCTTTTTCGTCCAGATCTCCATGTGTTGCCAGGTGAATCGTACCTGCCCGT
Source organism: Bacteroidota bacterium (assembly GCA_024638525.1). GTDB lineage: Bacteria > Bacteroidota > Bacteroidia > NS11-12g > UBA9320 > JAHEKB01. The sequence goes on along the minus strand of JAHEKB010000037.1, from coordinate 12,575 downwards.
TCAGCACAATTGTCAAATGCATTTCTGCTGGCCTTTTCACCTATGTAGACAGATGCCGTTGGGTAACTGCTAGAAATGGCTTCGACCTCAGCTTTAGCTCCTGGCAATGAACCATCTGGATCGCCAAATAGTTCAACAGTGCCACCTGTTTTTTCTTCCATGAGATACACCAAATCAAAGAGGTACATGCTAGATAGCATGCCTATGTTGTGCTCCTGTACCAAGTATTTATCTCCATTGCTTTTATCTTCTTTAATAAGGCAGGCAAAGGGCACATAAAAGAGTTGTTCTGTGGGCACCACAAAAACTTGATCGTATCCAGAAAGTTGATTTTCTACAGGTCGTATGAGCCAATTGTAGAGCTCTTTTAACCCTTTGGTCAATACCAGGCCATTGTCATCTCCGTAATCGTCCATCACAACACCTCTACTTATTCCAGTCTGACTCTTGAGCAATTGGTGAACATTGGCAGCCAATGACAAAATAGTGTCTCTGGGGATAGGGATGTTAAACACCTGAGAATGATCCTTAGTCAGCAGGTGAATGAACAATTCATCGGGCATGGCAATGTATTGAAGTATGCATTCCCCATTGTTCAATTTTGCTCTGCTTGACATTAAGTCCAGTGGAGGAATTTTCAACATCTGATAGATGGCGGGTTCTTGCTGCTGAAGGCTCAGGAATAAAGCCGCATTCTTGCGGTCAAGCTCTTTAACTACTTCCTTGAGCGAATCAGCATCTAAATTAAATTCTCTACCGCTCATGCTGTAATCTTGTTCTACCGACTTCAGTTTTTTCAGTTCAATGATTTTCTCCTGATTGTCCTCAATTTCTGCTACAAGCTCTGCAGCTTTACTTTCCTTGGGCAATCCCTTTATAATAGATTGTTGCTCTTTGAGCTTAGTGGCTTGAGTATACACCAGCATTTTATCAATATCGGTAGGTTCAATGATCAAATTGATGGGATCTTGCTCTCCAAAGTTGTAGATCATGGTTCCCATTGGTGTTGATGCGTAAATCACATTGTTATTAACCGCTACAGCGTAGATGTGGGTTCCTCCATAGTTTTGAGTTTCTTCTATTTTAGGCAAGAGCTGGTTCAGTTTGCTCAAATCAAACCACTGGTCTTGACGATAGCCAATCAAACCCGATGGAGTTCCTAATAGCGTAACATCTCCCAATTGAGCACCTTCTGTGGAAAGATAGAGTGCGCTTTTCTTTTCGTAGAGCTTGGCATAGCTTGGGTTCTTCTCTGCCTCACTGAGGTATTTGAAATTGGTGATTATTCCGTTCCTGTACATCTGAATGCCCTTGGTGCTGCCAAATATTTCTTCGTTCTCATTCAATGCGGTTTGGCTGGTAAGGAAGAAACTAAAGGCTTGTTTAGATGTATTAAGTTTAACAAATCCACTGTCTCTATACTCAAAGAGGCCTCCTTCCAAGCGCCTGTTCTTATAGGAATTATGGCCGTTGTCCGAAGCGCTTAACCATATGCGTCCATCTGCCAATTCAAAAATGTGCCCCAAGTCATTGGTGTTTACATCAAAGGATTCGTCATCGTCAAAATAGCAGAAGACTTTAAGTGGTTCAGACAAACTGGGGTCATAGCGGTACAGCCTCAAGCTGGTAGAAACCCAAATGCGTCCCTTACTATCTTCAATCATATTGATCAAATCTGAACTGCCGTTATAGTTTTCATGACCGCTTAGATCTATTCTGAACAACACCCTAGTGGTTATGTTTCCAAAGGAATCAACCACGCCCTTGCAAATCTTTGTACCCGAATTGAAGAGCACTGAATTTTGCCCAGTCTTAAACAGATGAGATGAATAAGAAGACGAATAGTAACCGCTGTAGTAATCGTCGTCCTCATTGTTGAGATACTCTATGCGAGCAGGGGAAAAGTGGTATGGATATTTAGCGGGGGTATAGGTTAAACTTCCGTCACCAGCGAATAAAGTTACCCCATTTTCTAAACTCAACATGTCTTGATAAACCCCATCTGAATAACTGATTTTACTGTAATCGTACAAATAGACCATGTTGTTAGAATAGAACATTCTGGTGTCCGAGAAGGAGGAATAGCCTTTAATTTCAGGTATACTCCCATCCCTCGCCTTAATCTGAAGATGCTCAAAATGACTGTACCTGTAGATAGATACTCCATTGTCGGTCAATGCAATCATATATGGTTCACCGTCAAAATACATGAGGTCTAAGCCATGCACTCTGCCCCTTTCCGTGGTGGTAATGTTAGTGCTAAGTAGTTTTAAATCAATACTGAGGTTTTCATCTGATGCTCCAGAATGAACCACCTTATAGAGTTCAACCCCATCGTGATACATGGGTGTATTGTCTTGCAAGTAAGCTACATAATTGGCTCGGTGATTGGCAAGCTTGGAGAAACTGTCTGTTGTCCAACTGTATACACCATCTTCACAGGCGAACAAAATGTCTTGTGCGGGTTTAAAATGTATATCGTTGATGGTTTTACCGTTCATGTACTCATAATCCGTGAAATTTAGATCAATGTCCATGCTTTGGAAGCCTGCAGAAGTATTGATCAATATCATGATGGATTCATCGGCTAACTGTAGGCCAATGAGTTCTTTAATCTTGTTTGCTCTAAGGCCATTGAACATACTCAAACGCTCTACGCTGTTGTCAGAAGGATCCCAAATCAGTATGCCGTCATCCGTGCCAATGACTGCCTTTCCATTGCCCAAATAGGTCAAACTATTGATAACCGATGTAGCACCCATTGTAGAGGGATCTGGATTGAGCTCCAGCTTCTTGCTTTCTTTGTTGTAGCCATACCATCTCCACTCCGGAAACTTGATGAGCAAACCCCTGTTGGTTCCCAAGGCAATGAGATCCTCGCCGTAGAGGTAACTGCAATTAATTTGAAACCCATCAACAAGCTCAGGAGCAATCAAAGTCTTTGGATTGATCTCTCGCCAAAAGGCTTGCTTACTCAAATCATCCTTTACCAGCCAATTGCTCTGCTTGAGCAGTTGGATAGGAGTTTGGTAAATTCTTTGTTCTAGTGAAAGCAGTGCGTCGTAGTATTTCTTTTTTTTCTTCTGACTCTGTCTCTCGGTAACCAACCATTCAAAACTAGCTACCCAGTCTTCCCAATAATCCATGGAAACACCATTTCTTCTGGTGGTGAGCAAGCATTGATAAAAATTGTCAATAATGCCAACACTGTATTTCTGCTTTATCTTATTATGCGCTCCTTTTAAGTTGCCGATTGCTTCAATAGAAAGCTCACACAACTCTGTTCCAAAGTCTTGATCCGCTGCAATGTTGTTTAGTAAATAGTTTGAAAATGCAAGAGCCGCAGCATAATATGTCTCTTCTTCCGCGCTGTAATATTGGTCCTTGAGTAAATTGTAATTTTCATCATAATCCGTCAGATCGGGCAGCGATCCCCGCTTGAGATGGCTATATGCTTGTTCAGGAATCTTGCTGTAATTGGCTAAATCAGTGAACATGGAGGTCATTCGCATGGTGAGTTCATATCCTCCGTTTGATTCAATGTGCAATAGGTTGCCCAAGCTATCGTACTCCGTAAAGACCGTGTCTACGGTGTTGGCCATGTATTTGATGTGATCCAATGTATCGTAGGTAATCTCCAAAGAAATTTTAGCTGAGCGCGATGCTGTTATTTTTCCTTTTTCATTGTAATCCAATTCAATCACAGGCCCAGCCCCGGTGTAGATGCCTTTTAGTGAGCAATCATCGGTGTATTCAAAGCGGATAAATGCTTCTCCCTTTTTTAGTAGGGATGTTTTTCCGCAATGCTGATTCTCTTCAAGTATCATGGTTTCACCTTCTTCAGAAATAACTTTAGCTGAATGATTCTCATGGTCAATTATCACTTGATTGGAACCTTTGAGCGCATTGTCAAGTGCCTGTTTATAGAAACTGATGTACAGATTTGAGTTACCAAGGGTTGAATTGTCTCGGTATTGCTGCTGATACATGCTGATGTTGTCTCCAAAATCGCCCAGAGCAGTTTTCATATAACTCTTGACATTGCTTCTGTAAGCTCCGTCAGGAAAGTCCTCGAGATATTGTTCCCCTGCAATCATGGCCTCTATGCTGCTTCCTCCCCATAAGCCGTTCACATTGAATTGAACGAACCTGCTGCGCCAGAAATCTTCGAAAGGGTTTCTATCAACCGCTTGCTTCATGTATTGAAATCGATAGCCAGAGGAAGTCTTTGTCCAGAACGCGTTGTACATGTCTAGGTTGGGGTTGGCATCCAAAGCGGCTCTAAGGTGTTCTCCAGCCAAGGCCCTGTCTTGTATACCTAATGCAATCTCATACTTCTTTACGTAGGCAAGATGGGGTCGACCGAAATACGCAATGAACTGATCACATACTTCAAAGGCCTTTTTCTTTTCGTCTTCAGTCAGATAGGAGTGTTTGGCTTTTCTAGAATAGAGCAGCATTTGATCATAGAGGTATTCTATGATTTCATACCTGTTTCCGCTGGCCATGATGGCTGAATCATTTGCGGCAAACAAAGATTGTGTAGCATCCCATTCTTTGTTATTAATCATACCATAGTTGACATTGTCTATTGGAAAATACCGTTGAGGATATCGTTTGAGAACATCCATCCAAAGATTATAACGCGCTGCATTATCACTGTGGCTTTCTTCAACAAAAGCTTGCCAAATGGCTGCGATATACGGCATGTTTTGGGTCGCCGTTATTAGTTCATTGGAAATACCACTATCGCCAGCGATAAGGTTGATGCTTTGGTTTAGTTTTTTCCAATCTAAACGGTCAGAAGGTGCAATGACCAGGGCCTTTTTATAGGCCTCAGCAGCTTTGAGGTGTTCGCCCGTATTGCTATAGTAGTAGCCCAAACTGTACCAACGACCTTCATTTTCTGGATAATGCTTGACCAGAGATTCAAGCAAAGCAATCTTCCTTGCTGTGTCCTTGAGGTTAAAATAAAGGTTGTCGTAGAGGTCAGGAGAAGGGTAGGTAAACCTGCTTACAGCATTTTCTGCCAACTCCATGGCCATCTCATCATCTTGTTTTTCTAAGAAATCTACAAGGTCTGAGTAGAACTGTTGATCATTGGTTTGGTGCCTGAGAAGCGTGCTCAAATCTACCAAGTTCAATGGCTCGTAGTCAATGGCGTTTTTAAACTGCAGATATGCTTTGTATGCCGATGTATTGGCTTGTTGCAAGGCGATTTCTAAATGGGGTTTCACCAAGCCATAGTGTTGGCTGTTGGTATAGCTATTGACCAGCAAGAGGTGGTGGTAAGTCGTGTCCATTGGATTGAGCATCTGTTGCGCTTTAAGTGCCACTTTTACTACCTCTTCGGCCTTGTACAACATGTCATAGCAGCTTGCCAAATCAGTGTAGTTGGCTTCATAAAAAGGGTCTAGCTCAATTGATAATTCATAGTGCTTTATGGCCATATGGTAGTGCATGTCCTTCTTGTATATTTTGGCTAAATACCTATGAGCCATGGGGTCGTTTGGCGAAAGGTCTAAATAGGCGTTTAGTGGGTCAATCAAGTTCCTGTCGTTGACGGGATAGAACTGTATAACAGCCTTTAGGTATTGCTTAAATGTTTCATGTGCGTCATAGACTCCTTGATTCAAATCATCTTGGACTTGTAAGTAGATTTGATGATTTGACTGCATTTGTTCTGTGATGGTCCATACCACACCAAAGTCTGCTGTGGAGTTGATGTTCATCCATTCTTTGGTCAACTGGTAAGCTTTGACTGTATTTACACCATTGAATGCGTTGAGATAGTAGTTGAATCCACCTTGAACAAAGTGGTATTCTGGATGGCCTTCACTTTCAATGAACGCTCTGTTGTCATCTCTTTGATTTGCACTCTGAGCCCCTATCAGTTGTTCAGCTTGAGGCCTCCTTTCGCTGTTAATGAGTGCTAGATATTCATCGGTTTGATGCTCGGCCAGAGATCTCCATACACACCAGGCTAATACATGAGGCTCCTCTTTTTGTAGTTCTGTCTTTAGTGAATTCTGAAGATCTGTAAGCTGATTGTTTTCAGCCATATCACACCAGTTTCGGAATTCAGAATCTAGATAAGGTGATTGTCCCTGACTCACAAGAAATAAGAGTATTGAACTAATAAACAAGACTTTACGCATAGGTGTATTTATATCAATTAAAGGCTTTTGGTAAACGCAAGGGGAAATTAATAAAAAGCTTAAAATTAGCCACTTATTTACTCATTTTATACCATCTGCCTAAGACTTAAATCAAAAGTGTAATAAGTTGAAAATTAACTAAATAGCATTATAATATCCTTTCTAATATACAAATAATATCCTTTTTGGTATGGCTTCACGGTCTATTTAAGCTACTTTTGTATGGTCTTGAGGCTTAAGCCTTTAGACTACCTACCTTTATTACTTTAACTTATGGAGACAGATTTATTCTCTAAAAGTGAGTTTGAGCTCACTCGCAGCACATGCGGTAAATTGATATTTACTACCCATCGTATTATTCATAAGGATGAACATGGCGGAGCCATTAGAAGTACTGATTTGCAAGATATTAAAGCGATTCATAGAGTAGCTAAAAGGAACCCTTGGTTCTTTGCGGGTTCCGTTGGTGCTCTTTTTGTTCTTGCAGGGACGTATATGACGTCCGGACTGGCTTGGTCCACTTTGGTTGTATTTTTAACAGCGATTACTACGATAATTCTTTATTGTGTTAGCCAGAGCGAATCCATCACCATCAAATTAGAAAATGGTGAAAAAATTTTGGTAAAGGCCAATTGCATAAGAATTGAATCTCAAAGCTTAATCAATGCTATAGAATCTGCCCGTTTCGACAGATTCAATACGAGTTTTCAATCGGCTAAAGTACCCAAGAGGGAAACCAAAGTGGTTAAAATTCCAGCTTATGCCTAATGCCTATTTGGCAAACACTCCTTTACTCTTACGAATATCTACACTTACCACCTTGTATTCTGGGCACATGGCTTCACTGTCGTGCACATCTGAAGTAATGTTGTTTACCATAATTTCTGGGAAGTGAAAGGTTGTACTGAGAATACCAGGTTTTACATCTTCACTTATTTTGGCCTTGATGTCAATCTTGCCTCTGGCAGAGCTAATGCAGACCATATCGCCGTCTTTAATGTTTTTGCTGGCGGCATCTTGAGGATGAATAATTAAAACATCTTCTTTTAGCAATTCAACATTGGCTGTTCTTCGGGTCATGGCGCCACAGTTGTAGTGTTCCAGTTCTCGCACCGTGGTGAGTATAAATGGAAAATCTTTGCCGTGATCGTCTATTTCCTTGCTCTCTTCAAAATCAAAGCTGAAGAACTTTCCCCTGCCAATTTTAAAAGTTTCTTGATGCAAGATCTGCGTGTCTGTTCCGTCTGAACTTACCGGCCATTGTTTGCCGTTGTCTCCCAGTTCGTCCCATTTGATTCCCGCAAAGAAGGGTACAATCTGAGATATTTCTTGGAGCAGGGTTTTTGGATCATAAGGGGCTTGTTTATAGCCCATGCGGTTCATAATGTCCACTATAATTTGGCCATCGGGTTTGGTACCGGGAATAGGCTCTACGGCAGCATTAACTCGCTGCACCCTGCGCTCACCGTTGGTAAAGGTTCCGCTCTTTTCTAGGAAGGATGCTCCAGGCAAAATTACATGGGCCAGTTTTGCGGTTTCGGTCATGAACAATTCCTGAACCACTAGCAGTTCTAAATTGCTAAGTGCCTTTACCACTTTTTTGGTATTGGGGTCTGTTTGTGCAACATCTTCGCCAATAATCCAAGATGCTTTAAGCTTGCCTTCTATGGCTGCATCAAACATCTGTGGAATTTTTAGGCCTTCGTATTGCGGCAGGTCTACACCGTAGAATTGCTCGTATCTTTTCACAACCTCTGGATCATTGATGTCCATATAGCCAGCACCTTGATGGGGTTGAACACCCATGTCTGCGCTTCCTTGAACATTGTTTTGACCCCTGAGTGGATTTACTCCTACGCCGCGTCTGCCAATATTGCCCGTAATCATGGCCAATTCAGCAATTTGCATAACCGTAAAGGTTCCTTGAGAATGTTCGGTTACTCCCAATCCGTGAAAAGACATAGCTTCAGAGGCCGATGCATAGGTAATGGCTGCTGCCCTAACTTCTTCGCGAGCAACACCAGTTACCGCTTCTAAATGGTCTATATCTAGTTTTAGAATATTGGCTTTAAAGTCGTCAAAACCTTCGGTTCTGTTCTTAATAAATTCTTGATCAACCAGATTGTTGGTGACGATATAATACAGCATCATATTCAAGATGGCCACATTGGTGCCCGGTCTCAGCTGCAAATGATGTTGAGCATAGCGGGCAATCTCCGTTTTGTAAGGGTCTATTACAATGAGCGGAGTGCCTTTCATGGCTTTTTGCTTGATTTTGGCTCCAGTTACTGGGTGAGCCTTGGTTGGATTAGCTCCAATTACCATCATGCAATGGGTGTCTTTAATGTCGTCAATGGAATTGGTTGCTGCCCCTGTACCAAAGGTTCGCTGCATGCCCAAAGCCGTTGGTGAATGACAAACCCTTGCGCATCCATCAATATTATTAGTGCCCAATACAGCTCTGATAAATTTCTGCATCAGGTAGTTTTCTTCATTGGTACAGCGCGAAGAAGAAATTCCAGAAAGAGCATCGGCGCCGTGTTCCTCTTTAATGGCTGTGAGCTTATCTGCGATATAGTCGTATGCCTCGTCCCAGCTAACGGCTTCAAAAGTTCCGTTGCGTTTGATCATGGGTGAGTTTAAGCGCTCGGGATGATCGTAAAATTTAAAAGCGTATCGGCCTTTTAAGCAGGTATGGCCCTGATTTACTTCTGCATCGAAGGGAGCTTGAATGCCCAATATACTACCGTCTTTGGTGCTTACTTCTAAATTACAACCCACCCCACAATAGGTGCAGACTGTTCGTGTACTTTCATCGCCTACTATGGATTTTGATTGGAATACATCGGAGATGGCCGAGGTAGGACAGGCTTGAGCACAGGCTCCGCAACTAACGCAATCCGATTCTAAAAAACTGCTGTCGGCCCCTTTTACAATGCGGCTTTCAAATCCTCTGCCAGCCATGCTGAGTACAAATTGACCTTGCACCTCGTCGCAGGCACGCACGCAGCGGTAACAATTGATGCATTTAGACAAATCTGAAGTCATATAGGGGTGACTCAAGTCCTTTTCGCGGTCTAGATGATTTTTTCCCTCTGGGTATCGAACTTCTCGTATGCCCACTTCTGCGGCTACATCTTGCAATTCACAATTGCCGTTTACCTCGCAGGTAAGGCAGTCCAAAGGATGGTCGGTTAAAACCAATTCCACTATGTTTTTTCTGAGTTTTTGTACGCTCTTGCTGTTGGGATAGATATAAGATCCCTCCATTACCGGAGTATGGCAAGAGGCTTGCTTTCTAGCATTGCCGCCCTGTTCTAGGGCTACATCTACGCTGCAAACCCGGCAAGAACCAAAGGGGTCTAAATTGGGGGCATCGCATAGGGTGGGTACCACATCGCCGTGAACACGTTTTACAAAGTTGAGGATGGTTTCTCCAGCCTGGAACTCATAAGCCTTGTCGTTGATATATGCTTTACTCATTTTGCGTCTGTAAAATATTGTTTTAGTTCATCGTCAAAATACATGAGGGCGTTCTTAATGCCCAAGGGCAATCCGCCTCCCAATGCACAGAGCGAACCCACTTCCATGGTTTCCAAAAGGTCGTCCATGAGTTCTCTATCTATCTGATACTCTCCTTCTTGTGCCTTGGCCAGCATTTCCTGACCCCGCACCGAACCCAATCGGCAAGGGAAGCATTTACCGCAGCTTTCGTCGGCAGTAAACTCAAAGAGGTGCTCCAAATACTTGACCATGGGAAAATCTTGAGGTATGGACACCACGCTGGCGTGCCCTAAAAGAAAACCGTTTTGAGCAAAGGACTCAAAGTCAACACTCAAATCATCAATTTTATGCATAGGCACAATTCCGCCCAATGGCCCGCCAATATGTAAGGCTTTAACTGCTTTTTTAAATCCGCCACCCAGTTCATCAACCACCACTTTTAGTGGGGTGCCCATAGCTACTTCGTACATGCCTGGTTTATTGAAAAAGCTGTCTAAACAGACCAGTTTGGTTCCGCTAGATTTACCCGTACCAATGGCTGCATAGGCCTTGCCGCCATGCTTTAAGATATAGGGCAGGGAGGCCAGTGTTTCTACATTATTAACCACTGTTGGTTTGTTGAACAAGCCTTGCTGAGTGGGGTAGGGAGGCCTTACCCTTACTTCTGGGCGTTGGCCTTCTATAGAAGAAAGCAGAGCTGTTTCTTCTCCGCAGATGTATGCACCAGCTGCTTCAATTACTTTAAACCAATAGCTGAAATTGCTGCCTTGAATGTTGTTGCCCAATAAGCCAGCATCTTCTATATCTTTAACGGCTTGTTTAACAATAGCCACAGATTCTGGGTATTCGGCTCGTATGTAAACTACTCCTTTATTGGCTCCGGTTACATAGCCTGCCAACATCATGCCCATAAGTACGGCATGTGGCTGCTCTTCCATTAAATAACGGTCAGAATAGGCTCCAGGATCTCCTTCATCTGCATTGCAGACAATGAATTTCTGATCGGACTCCGTATTTCTGCAGCTCTCTAATTTGAATCCCATAGGGAATCCAGCACCACCTCTACCCCTTATTCCGGAGTCTTTAATTTCTTGAAGCACATCGGCCGGATCTGTTTTAATGGCTTGTTTAAAAATATCGTAATAGGTTGCAATTCCAGGGAATTCAGCAGTTAAAACCTGTGCATCTGAATGGCATTCCACCCTATAGTTGTCGGCAGCCACCGTTTTATTTTTTACAATATCTGCTATTTCTTCAGTGCTTTTGGCTGAATAATTATTGCCATTATAATTGAAGGCAGAATTTTCGTGGCAACGGCCTAAGCAGCACATATGCCCAATTTCTTCTTCTTTAAAATGCTGCTTTAACTCTCCCTTAAGTTCGTCTTGGGTGCCAGCCAATAGACAGGTGCTACCGCTGCAGATGTATACTTTTTTGTTTTTATTTTCTGGCCGCAAAAAATCATAGAAGGTAGAAGCACCATAGGTTACGGCATCTCCTATTAGAAATTCTTCTGCCAATGCTTCTAAACTTTCTTTAGAAGGGCTTCCAAATTCTTCCTTGGCCTTATTAACCAATCCCTCAAATAGGTTTTGCTCCAGACCTTTTCTTCCAGAGAGTTCACTTAAGTTTTCACTCATAGTTCTCAGTTATTTTCAATGCATTTAAGTTGCTGTAACAAGTTGCTTTTCCATCCCTGCAAAAGGACAATAAGGTAATTCCCAATTGCGAAGCGTATTCTACCGCTAAAGTGGAAGGCGCTGAAACCGAGGCAAGATACGGAAAGTTAGACATAAAGGCCTTAGTTACAATCTCATAAGATACCCTGCCACTGACTAATAAACACTGCGCTCTATCTAAGTTGCCCTCAAGTACAAGTCCTCCTATCACCTTATCTACGGCATTGTGCCGTCCAATATCTTCTTGTATTCCCATGAGGGTGCCGTCTACATTAAAGGCTGCGGCCGCATGGCATCCTCCACTTAATTTAAAGGAGGTTTGTGCCTTGGCCATGTCTTTAAACATTTGACCTAAGCGGTCTAAATCCAAAGCGTTTTCGTTAACAATAGGATCGCCTTCAACGGCTATGTCGTCCAATTCCCGCTTGCCACAAATGCCGCAAGAAGAAACAGAAAGCACATTTCTAGTGGGTATATAACCCTTGCCCAACTCGTCTTCTGGAATGCTCACTTCAACCGCTGTTACTTCTCCGTCTTCATTTAAAGCCGTGCTGATCATTCTAAAAGGATCGGAAGTATTGCGGTAAATGTCTTCTGAATACAAGAGCCCCCTAACCAGTTCTCGGTCGTGGCCAGGCGTGCGCATGGTAACCGTATAGGGTTGTCCATTAATACTGATCTGTATGGCCTCTTCTACGGTGAGTACATCAAGCACTTTTCTAAACTCCCCATCTTGGTACTTAAGCCCCTTGTATTGGTTGGTTTCCATGAATGCCACTAAAATAATTCAAAGCGCTTGAAGCACCATGTCAAAAAGCGCCTAAAAGCGTTATGTCTAACTAAATATAACGCTTATCTTTGAGCTTGTGGATCAGTTGAGGTTTAAAATTTGGGTAGAGAATAACGATCAAGTCTTCTTGGGCAATGGAAGGGTACGCCTTTTAGAAGCTATAGATAGACAGGGATCTATAACAGCCGCGGCCAAGGAAATGGGCATGTCTTATAAGAAAGCTTGGGCACAGGTAAACGGCATGAACAGTTTAGCCAGCGAGCCCCTGGTAGAGCGATTTACTGGCGGTAAAGGGGGTGGAGGCACACAGCTAACCAGCACCGGAAAGCAGTGGGTTAAACGATTTAATCAGCTCAAGAAAAAAGTGGACCATTTTGTGCAAGAAGAATCTCAGCAATCCCTAAAAGTAAGATGAAAGAACTAAAGATGAAATATTTTGGTATG
>JAHEKB010000234.1 GCA_024638525.1 Bacteroidota bacterium | reverse complement strand
ATCAATAATGCGATTAACCAGACCTTGAGCAGAACGCTGATCACATCTTTAACTACATTCCTGGTGATATTGATTCTATTCCTCTTTGGAGGTGAGGGATTGAGCGGCTTTACTTTTGCACTCTTGGTGGGTGTGGCTGTAGGTACATATTCATCTGTCTGTGTAGCAACTCCAATTGTTGTGGACATGTTTAAGTTCCAAGGTAGAAAGAAATAACAATCATAAAATACAATGAAAACCCGATGAAGAGATTCTTCGGGTTTTTTTATTGCTGTATTTTTTGAGCACGATTATGGATAATAATGGTCTGTGTTTTGGAGTTCAAAACCAAAGCTCTATTTTTCCCCTCGGGGTCAGTGGGGCCACTAAATTTTTAATAAACATGATTCACCGCTATATAAAGGGATTTGCTATTCTGTTCTTTCTAGGACTTAGCACAGAACTGCATGCTCAATCTGATGCTTTTGTCTCGGCCATGGCTAGTGGCAAATATGAGCGAGCTCATAAAGAACTGGATGAATCTATAAGTGCAGTGGTGAGCTCAGCTCAGCTAAAAGCCATTATGTCTAAACAGCAGGAGCTTCTTGGTCAACTGGAGTCTTATGCGTTTAACTGTAAGGAACGCAATGTAGAAGGGCTTACCATTGTCAATTATACAATGCGATATAAGGATAAACACCTGGATATGCAGGTGAGCCTAACTGCCGAAGAAAAGGTCCTTGGATTCTATTTTGTTAAAGTAAAAAATTGCGGTGAGAAGTACCTATTACCCAATTATCAAGGAATTTTTGAGGTGGTTGATAGTGTAATTCAGACCTCTGATGGATTTGAATTTCAACTTTGTTATCCAAAGAGTGAGGAATTTAGTAACTTGGTTATTTTGGTGCCAGGTTCGGGGCCAAATGACGCAGAGTCCACCATTGGGCAGACTAAAATATTTCGAGATATTTCTTTGGGTCTGGCTAAAAAAGGTATTGCTTCTGTACGATACAGGAAATTCCAGTTATTGAAAAATCCAAAGGAGATCACTTTTAAGGATGAATATCTAGGTGATATCAATCGATTGATCCTCCATTTTCGAACGATTAACAAAGACATCAATATATTTCTTCTTGGTCACAGCCTTGGCGGAACAGCCATTACCCATTATAACTCAGCAGATGTAAGTGGATTAATTTATATGGCAGCTAACTATAGTCCAGTTGACAGTCTGGTAATGCAGCAAAGTAAATACCTAATGGAGTTGGATGGTGATTTTGACTTATCTGAACAAGCACAATTTAATGATATGCAGACACAGTTTGCGCTTCTTGATTCTGTGGATTTGGCGGATGACTTCTCCATATTGGGAGCACCAGTAAGTTATTGGAAGTCACTCAAGCAGATAAATATTGATTCTCTACTGCTTAGAAATAAAGATACGCCTAAGCTTTTCTTGCAAGGTGGTCGAGATTATCAAGTTCCGCTTTCGGAGCTGAAACGTTGGATGATAGCGTGTCAGGATCATCCAGAAGTGAAATTTTTGACCTTCGAAAGTTTAAATCACGTCTTCAGTTCAGGTTACGGAGCCTCTAAACCTGAAGAGTATCAAATACCCTCCAATCTTGGACAGTCAATCATTGATGAAATTATAGGCTTTGTGCAGTAATGCAGCTTTTTGTCAAAACCTCATATTGTGGCTCATCTGTATGCTCAGTCCTTCGTCTGGATCGCATTCTGTATCTGAATCCAGATCAAGATTGATATTGTAGAGGGCATCGGCTGAGAAGTGATACCTTCCGTTTGAACTGAGATTGGCTGCATTGGTGTAATCGTAGTGAACCCCCAGTCCAATTTTGCTAGTAATAGGGTAGGTTAAACTTGGAGTGGCATCCGTTCCAGCTCCAGTTAAGCTGCCGCATCCAAAGGAATACTGCAGAGGGCGAATATTTATATTGCCGGTAACGGTGCTTCCAACATCAAACAAACCCGGTTTTAAGGATATGTTTAAACTAAGGCTAGTATTAGTTGGGGTGCTGCTTTTAGGCACAGGGCAGTAATCCAATTGAAGACCATAGCGCGTAGCTAGTCCAAAATCAGCCTCATTGCCATTATTTGAATAGATCTGTGCCAATCCGAAGTCTCCTCTCACTTTATCAATTCCATCATTCAATCGGGTTGATATAACAGCATTATAATGCCAAGGTCTTGAGCCTAAATTGCCAAAGTTTTGGAAGTTAAAATTAACTCCGGCCCAAAGCGAACCGTCGTATTTAACATTGACTCCATAATTGTATTTTCCAGTAAATCCTGCTCCGAAAAAGTCTTGAGCCTGAAGGCCTTGCTGAAATATGAAGGAAAGAAAAAGTAGAAGGATAAATCGATTTTTATACATGATGTTAGGTTAGGCTTGTTAACGAATTTACAAAAAATGTACATTCAGCATTAAATCTTAGGCTCTGAACCCCTTGGCTCGCGCGCAGCTAAGCAATCTTGGTCCACTCTTTGTATGCAGACCTAGATAGCAAGAATTGCTTTAACGAAGAATGACGCTCAAGTTGCGGATCTTCTTTGAAAAGCTTAATTAGGGCAGATCGCGCCAGTTGCGCAATTTGTTGATCGGTACTCAAAGAGGCAAGTTGCAGTTGATCCAGACCACTTTGTCTTGTACCTGCAATATCACCAAAGCCCCTGAGTTGCATGTCTACCTCGCTGAGTTCAAAGCCACTGTTGGTGCTGACCATGGCCTTTAATCGAGTTTGGGCATTTTCGCTGAGGTTCTTGCTGCTCATCAAAATACAGTAAGATTGCTCTGCACCTCTTCCCACTCGTCCCCTCAACTGATGCAATTGTGAAAGCCCGAATTTCTCGGCACTTTCAATTAGCATGATACTGGCATTAGGCACGTCCACCCCGACTTCAATTACAGTTGTGCTTACCAAGAGCTGGATCTTACCGGCTTTAAAATCTTGCATCACGGCTTCTTTGTCTTCTGATTTCATCTGTCCGTGCAACATGGCAATTTGGTACTGAGGTCTTGGAAATACTTTGAGAAGTGCATCATAGCCTCTATTGAGATCCTTATAGGGCAAGCTATCGCTTTCTTCAATCAGTGGATAGACTACATATGCCTGTCTTCCCAAGTGAATCTCTTTGCGTATAAATTCCCAAACCTGTTCTCGTTTGAATCCAAATCTATGAGCCGTTTTTATGGCTTTTCTTCCTGCGGGTAACTCATCGATTACGGAATAATCAAGATCTCCATAAAGGCTCATGGCCAAGGTGCGTGGAATAGGGGTGGCGGTCATGACCAACACATGGGGTGGATGACCGGCCTTTTCCTGTAATTTGGCTCTTTGGGCAACACCAAAGCGATGCTGCTCATCTATCACTACCATACCCAAGTTTTGAAACCTAACCACATCTTCTATGAGCGCGTGTGTTCCAAT
>JAHEKB010000233.1 GCA_024638525.1 Bacteroidota bacterium | reverse complement strand
AATATGCTAAGATATTTGCCAATCCTTATAGAGCAGCGGAAAGGGGCTTTATTGATGAAGTCATTTTTCCTGAGCAGACCCGGGTAAAGTTGATCAAGGCATTCCAAATGCTGGAGAATAAAGTTGATAAGCTACCCAAGAAGAAGCACGGCAACATTCCCTTATGAGCGCTGAAAGATCGGATTATGACCTGGTAATTGTAGGTGCTGGTCCGGTGGGATGTGCTGTAGCAGAACGCGCAGCTAACACAAGGAACTGGAAATGCCTCATCGTTGAAAAAAGGGATCACATAGCCGGTAATTGCTTTGATTCCTTGGATGACAGTGGAGTGTTGATTCACAATTATGGTCCACACTTTTTCAGGACAAATGATGAAGGATTGATCCATTATCTCAGTCAGTTTACTGATTGGATAGAAGGAGACTATCAAGTTAGGACATTGGTCAATGATGAACTCTATCCCTTCCCCATCAATCTTGACACTCTTGAAAAATTTTTCGGTGTTGAAAATTTGAATCCAGAGAGTGCCCAAGAACTTCTCAATAGCAAAAGGGTAGATATTAGCAATCCTCAAAATTCTGAAGAATTTGTATTGAGCAGGATTGGAAGAGAAATGTACGAGGCTTTCTACCTAGAGTACACCAAGAAGATGTGGGATAAGCATCCCTCTGAACTGGATGCCTCAGTATGCGGACGAATTCCCATCAAACTCAATCGCGATCCCTATTACGTCACTCATAAATTCAGACAATTACCCAAGGAAGGCTATACCGCTATGTTCACAAAGATGATCGATCATCCTTTGATTGATCTGCGTTTAGACACAGATTATTTTGATAAGCTTGAAGAACTTAAACCTACAATCGCAACGGTATACACAGGCCCAATTGACCGCTATTTTGATTATAAATATGGCAAATTAGAGTGGCGTTCGCTGGAGTTCTTTTTTGAAACCCATGAAAAAGAATGGGTACAACCGTGTGCAGTCATCAATTATCCAGACCAGCGTGCTTTTACCCGCAGCGTTGAGATTAAACACATCACCAAGCAAGAGCATTCTAAAACCGTGGTGTGTAGTGAAATACCCAGATCACAAGGAGATCCTTACTATCCCATACCCAATCAAAGTAATAGAGAACTCTATCTTAAGTACAAAGCACTGGCCAAAGGCGAATTCAATGTGTATTTCAGAGGAAGATTGGCTGAATATACCTACATAAACACGGATGAAGCAATCCAAAAGGGTTTGGATTTGTTTAAAAAGTTAAGTGAACGTCATAAATAATACTTTATTGATGACATTTGGGTCTAAAATCATTAATTCGGGAACCCTATGAAGAAGCTGCTTATCTTGAGTCTTGCACTGTCACTTTTTTCTGCATGCGTTTATGAGAATGAAGAAGAAGCATACAGAACAGGATGCAATACAGATAACATCAGGTACTCTGATAATGTAGTTAGAATTCTTGCCGACTATGGTTGCGCTGGTTGTCATAATGACATGTTCGCTTCCGGTGGGGTAAACCTAGAAGGCCATGCCAATGTAAAGACGGTGGTAGATAACGGCAGACTGATGGGTTCCATTAGGCATGAACAGGGATTTTTTCAAATGCCTCGGAATCAAGTTAAAATGAGAGATTGCGATATTGACAAATTACAAGCCTGGATTGATGAAGGCGCACTAAATAACTGATGAAGAAACTGTTTATTATAGCAGGAGTTGTCCTGATTGCACTGTTGTCATATGGTATATGGCTGTACAATAAACCACACAAAGAAGTGAATGTTTCTTCGGTCACTGCTAGCATGTCTGCAACCGACTTATTTGAAGCCTTTTCAAGCGACGAAAGTTCAGCAATGGAAATGTACTCAGATAAGGTATTGGAGATAAGCGGAAGTTTTTCTCACACCGATTTCAGCAACGAAGCAGAGCCCCAAATTCTGATACAAGTGGCAGATAACCAAGGGTATATAAGATGTGGATTTGCGCCCGAGTCCCTGGAGATTGTCCAGAATTTAACATCCGACCAAAACATTAAATTCATTGGCATTTGTCAAGGTTTCAACAATACAGAAGGCCTTGATTTACTGTCAGATCCAGAGGTGGTTCTTTCAGAGTGCACGATTATTGAGTAAAACATATTATGAAAACTAGATATATTCTAATCCTACTTTTGGCTTTTTTCTCTATTGCAGCAACTCATCACGATGGAGGACTCTATTCTACCAACACGGCTAATATTCACTTTTTCAGTCATACTGATGTAGAAGACATAGAGGCGGATAATCACAAAGCTAAAGCAGCCTTTGATGCGAAGTCGGGAAAGATTCAATTCAGTCTGTTGATCAAAGACTTTAAATTTGAGAAGGCCCTGATGCAAGAGCACTTCAATGAAAATTATATGGAGAGTACTAAATATCCAAGAGCAACCTTCAGTGGTCAAATCGAAGATATCGAGGACATAGAACTCAACACTGATGGTACCTATAGTTCCACTATCAGTGGCAAACTAACCATCAAGGATGTCACCAAAGAAATCAGTACTTCGGGAACATTTAAAGTTCAAGGAGAAGAAGTCAATGGTAAAGCTTCATTCATTGTTAACCCCGAAGACTATAATATTAATATACCCAGAATAGTCAGCAAGAAGATCTCTCGTGAGATCAAGGTGAGCATTGATGCGAATTTTGCGCATAACCATTGATAGTATCACAATGATTCGCGGCCAATTATTTCTTATCCTTTTATTTCCCATTGCCTTATGGGCTCAAGGTCTTGACCTTATAGGAGAGACAGAAGAGTTGGCGATTACCCCTGTTACTGCGACGTTTAAGTCAAATCGCATAATTAATGGTCACAGCATTGAAATGGTCAAGCAGCGAGAATTTGATTTTAAGATTTCTCATAGGTTTGGCTTCGTTAACCAAGGTTTTTACGATTTATTCGGTTTAGATAATGCTACGGTCAGAATTGGAGGGGATTATGGAATAACCGACAGGATAAATGTTGGGCTCGGTAGGAGTACAGTTGAAAAGACCTACGATGGCTTTATCAAATTGAAACTATTCCAACAAATGGATAGCAGGGGCAGTACCCCTATCTCAGTTGTTGCAGTTAGCACAATGGGAATAAACAGTTTGCGTTGGACTCAACCCATGCGCAAGAATAAATTTTCAGATCGCTTGCACTATACTCATCAGCTATTGATAGCAAGAAAGTTCAGTAATGGCTTTAGTGCCCAATTGACACCTACCCTGGTTCACCGCAATTTGGTTGATTCTGCTGATATATCTAATGATGTCTTAGCTATAGGAGCAGGTGTCAGACAGAAATTAAGCAGCAGGGTAACACTAAATATTGAGTATTTTCATGTTCTGACCACGGCGATTCAAGAAGGTAAAACCAATGCCCTTTCAGTAGGTTTTGATATAGAGACGGGCGGGCACGT
>JAHEKB010000232.1 GCA_024638525.1 Bacteroidota bacterium | reverse complement strand
ATAACTGTCAACAGCCTTGAACCTTCTGTAGATTTTACCGTAAGCAATAGAAATCTCATATTGAATGAAAAAACCACCTTGACGGATCAAAGCGGCGGGGCACCAGCAGACACATACAGCTGGACCATTACCCCTTCGAGCTATAGCGTGCATACCGGAGGAATAACTGAATCAACGGTTGAGCTTTCTTTCAGTGCAACGGGCTTTTATACCGTCAAGTTAGACGTGAGCAATCAATACGGTTCTGGCAGTGAAGAAAAGGATGCCTACATCAACGTCTCCTCAACCGGTAGTATTGGCACCTATTCCAACAGTAATCTTTTGAAACTCTATCCTAATCCTGCAAAGGATGTACTGAATTTGTCACTTTCTCCAGAGTTCACGCTGTATCAAACCACTATTCAAGTATTTGGACAAAAGGGGGAATTGATGTACCGTGGAAATTATCAGGAGAGATTAGATTTGAGCGATTACAGTCCGGGTGTGTATTTTGTGGTTCTGCAGTCTAATGATATTAAGCTGGCTAAGCGCTTTGTGATCAGCTATTGATTGCTAAAAATTTGATTGGCAATACTAAAGGCTTCCTCCAAGGGGGCCTTTTTTAGTTGCAGTTGATCGTGACCAAAGTATTCAATAAGTCTTTCTGTGGGCATATTTCCAATCAGTTCATCTTTGGCCATCGGGCAGCCTCCAAAGCCTTTTAAAGCACCATCAAAGCGCTTGCAGCCATTGGAATATGCCGATTCCACTTTTTCCAGCCATTGATCCGGCCTCGTGTGGAAATGAGCGCCAAATTCAGCTTGCTCAAAGGAATGAAACAGCGAGTTGAATACTTCTGCAATCTGTTTTTCTTCGGACACACCAACCGTATCTGAAATTGAAAAGTCTGTGATCCCAAATTCACACAGTCTCCCAACCCAATCAACAACCATTTGGCTGGACCAGTCTTCACCATAAGGATTTCCGAAGCCCATGGAGATGTAAATTACCATGCTTTTATTTGCTTTGTCCGCCATTGACTTTATTTCCTCAACCAAGCGTAGAGAATCCTTGATGCTTTTATTGGTGTTGCGCAGTTGGAAAGTCTCCGATATGGAGAAAGGATATCCCAAATAATCCACTTGAGAGTGCTTTAATGCATCCTTCGCTCCTCTTTCATTTGCAACTATGACTGAAAGTTTGGTGTCTGATTGACTTAGGTCTATTTCTTCTAGAACTCTAGCTGTATCGGCCATTTGAGGAATTGCCTTAGGGGAAACAAAACTCCCGCAATCAATAGTGTGAAACCCCACTCGCAACAAACTATTGATGTACTTAACCTTCTGTTCTGTTGGGACAAAATGTTCCAAACCCTGCATGGCATCACGCGGGCATTCTATGATCTTAATATCAGCTTCTTTGGTTCGAATTGGCATTTCGGTTCAAAAATATCATTTTTGCCCTCCATTGATTGGCTTACCGATAGGATAAGACCCCAGAATGACCGAAGAAAACCAGGAACAAGAACTTGAGTTCGCTGCTACGGATGCAGTTGTACAAGAGAATCACGAAATTCAGAGCATTGACAGCCTATCGGCTGAGGAATTGCTAGACAAAGCCCGCGAGAGTTTAGTATTGATTCCAGCCACAGCATTAAAAATTCTCAATCAAATTAAGCCAGTGCTCAGCAAAAGACTGGAGGAGGACAGAAATCGAGAACAATCTGAGAGTGATACAGAGGAATTTGAGTTCAGCAAAGACCAGTTGGAGAAGGATTTCAATCAAATCATTCAAACTGCACAAGAAGCCAGGGTAGAAGAGAAAAAGCGCATTGAACTCGAGAAAGCTGATAACCTCAATAAAAAGAAAGCTCTACTTAAGACGCTTGCAGAATTGGTAGAAGAGGATGAAACTGAGCAAAGCATAAAGCGTGTGAAGGAAATCCAAAGCCAATGGAAAGAAATAAAGCTTATCCCGCATGAAGAACAAAAATCTTTATGGGATAAATACCACAGATTACTGGATGAATTCTACGACAAGCACTCCATAAACATTGAATTAAAGGAGCTGGACAGAAAGAAGAATCTCGAAGTCAAAATAGAACTGACCAAAAAGGTTGAAGCCCTGCTTCAAGAACCTTCAATACGCAGATCTTATAGTCTGTTGAACAAATATCACGAGGAGTTCAGAAATACTGGGCCGGTTCCCAGAGAAAGTAGAGAAGGCATTTGGGAAGCTTTTAAAAAAGTCACAGAGGAGGTATATCAGCAGAAGAAAGCTGCACAGGATGAAATCCAAGCACAGCGCGAAGAGAATCTCAACAAAAAGACACTCTTGCTGGATAAGCTCAGGCTTATGGCGGATATCCCATTTGACAGCACTAAGAAGTGGAATCAGAAGAGTAAGGAACTAGATGAAATCTTTGAAAACTGGAAGAAGATCGGGCCTGTTCCCAAATCACAAAGTGATGCAATATGGATGCGTTTTAAGCAGGAGCGATCAAAATTTCAAGCTGGGCGCAAAGCCTTCTTTGCAGAACTGAACAATGCCAGAAAAGATAATTTAAAGCTCAAGCGGGCTCTTTGCGAAAAAGTAGAAGCACTAAAAGAAGAAGAGGATTTTCAATCCACCGCCAAAAAGATTATCAAGATTCAGGAAGATTGGAAGAATATTGGGCCTGTGCCCGATAAAGAGAACAAAGCAATATGGGCGAGATTTAGAGCGGCATGCGATTATTTCTTTGATCGCAGAAAACAGAGTTTTGAGGATAAGCGCGAAGAAGAAGAAGCCAACCTTCAAGGCAAAAAGGTCATTCTAGATGCACTTAAGCACTTGGTGGAATCTGACAAGAACGAACAAGAAAGCTTTGCTATATTCAAAGAATTAAGTCAGAAATGGAAGACAATAGGATATGTTCCTCAGAAAAACGCAAAGAAAATCAATTCGAGCTTCGACAAATTGGGAGATCAGATCTTTGCTAAGTTCAAGAAGGATCCTTCACAATTGAAGCAAGGAGAATGGCTCGAGCACTATCAGCAAATGGCAGAGGCTCCCAATGGAAATTCGCGCATAAAGGACAGTCTTTACCACCTCAAGAAAAAAAGAAATACGCTGAACCAAGATGTTATGCAAATGGAACAGAATCTTTCTTTCTTCAACTCATCTTCAGCTGATAATCCCTTGTTGAAAGACGTAGAAAAGCGCTTGAACAATGCCCGTAAGAAACTTGAAAAGATGGATGCGGAACTGAAGGTTCTTAAATCAATACAACGCAAACTGCAAGATTGAAAGCCTATAGCTCATTCCAATTTATCCTTGGTCTTTTCCAATTCAGGCTGAGAGCAAAAAGTTGGAAATCTGTTCATTCCCCTTTTCTACTCGCTTTTATCCAAGATGGATTAAGACCGAGACTAGCTCTGAACTTCAGTGACATTGAACGAGTCCGCAGAAGCGCATTGAGAAGCGATGAAGTATTGAGCTTCAC
>JAHEKB010000036.1 GCA_024638525.1 Bacteroidota bacterium | reverse complement strand
CTTGGAGCACAAAGGCCAAAGGAAAACACCTGAGCGTTATGCGATCCTTGACGAGATCTACAGCAACAAAACCCATTTCGACGTTGATACCCTATACGTCCAAATGAAGAACAGGAATTACCATGTGAGCAGAGCGACGGTGTACAACACCCTGGATCTTTTACAAGAATGCAATTTGGTGGTCAAGCATCAATTTGGTCAAAATATGGCTCAATTTGAGCAGGCATACGGATACAGACAACACGACCACATGATCTGCAATACCTGTGGTAAGGTAATGGAGTTCTGTGATCCGCGCATTCAACAAATCACCACTAAAATGGCGGAACTTCTAAATTTTGAAGTGAGCCGTCATTCTTTAAATCTATATGGAGACCCATTGGTGGACGACAAGGGGCTCTGTAAAAACTGTGACAACCAAGTTTCAACCGGAGAATAGTATAAATGGTAGACGTACTCTTAGGATTACAATGGGGAGATGAAGGAAAAGGCAAGGTAGCTGATTTTCTTACCCCAAATTATGATGTCGTTGCACGATTTCAAGGAGGACCTAATGCTGGTCACTCATTGGAAATCAATGGTAAGAGACATGTTTTGAATACTTTGCCATCAGGCATATTTCATGAAAACTGTATCAATATAATTGGCAATGGCGTAGTGATAGATCCCGTGCGTTTTATGGAAGAAATCGATCGCACCACGGAGGCAGGAGGTCACGTAATAGAGAATTTGAGAATCTCGCATAAGGCACACCTTATTCTCCCTGCACATAAAATACTGGATGCGGCTAGCGAAGCGGCAAGAGGCAAAGAGAAAATTGGCAGTACCCTCAGGGGTATTGGTCCAACATATCGAGATAAGATTGGCAGAAATGGTTTGCGAATTGGTGAGATCTTCTCTCCCCGATTTAAGGAGAGGTATGAAAAGGTAAAAGAACGATCTCTGGCTTTAATTGCGCACTATTCATATACGGATTTTGATCTGAAAAGTATGGAGGATGAATTCTTCAATGCGGTTGAGCGATTGCGGGCCTATCAGTTCGTCAATAGCGAGTATCTGGTGAATCAATACATCACAGAAGACCGTAGAATTTTGGCTGAGGGTGCTCAAGGGAGTATGTTGGATATCGACTTTGGGTCTTATCCATTTGTTACCAGTAGCAATACTACAGCAGGTGGGGTATGCACAGGTTTGGGTATAGCCCCGAGGCAGCTCAATAATGTTATAGGCATATTTAAGGCTTATTGTACACGTGTGGGAGGAGGACCGTTCCCTACTGAACTAAACGATAAAGTCGGTCAGGACCTCAGAGATAAAGGGCGCGAATATGGAGCCACCACAGGCAGACCAAGACGCTGTGGCTGGATAGACCTGGTAGCTTTGAAGTATGCAATCATGTTGAGCGGGGTAAATAAACTTTGCATGATGAAAGGCGATGTTCTTTCAGGATTTGATGAGGTAAAGGCGGGTGTGGCCTATCTGCAGGATGGAGAGCGCACTACTGAGGTTTGCTTTGATTATGGTGCAGAACTCAATGCGGAGTTTGTCAGTCACGAAGGTTGGCGTGAAGACATAACTCAAGTAACGGCTTATGATGCATTACCAAAAGAAGTCAAGAGCTATATAGACTACCTTGAATCAGAACTAAAAACGGGCATACAGCTGATCTCAGTTGGGCCAGGAAGAAATCAAACCATTGTAAGAGATTAATATGAAAGCATATGTATTTCCGGGACAGGGTGCCCAATTTGTAGGCATGGGTAAAGAATTATACGATACTAAACCCATGGCAAAAGAATTGTTCGAGCAAGCCAATGAGATCTTGGGTTTTCGTATCACGGATGAAATGTTTAGCGGTAGCGACGAGGGTTTGAAGCAAACCAAAATCACTCAACCAGCTGTTTTTTTGCATTCGGTAATCTTGGCTTTAACTCAGGAAAATTTTAGACCTGATATGGTTGCTGGTCACAGTCTTGGCGAATTCTCTGCTCTGGTTGCCAACAGAAGTTTAGCATTTGCTGATGCGCTTAAATTGGTTTCTATAAGAGCATTGGCCATGCAGAAAGCTTGTGAGATGAATCCCAGTACCATGGCAGCCATCATTGGTTTAGACGACTCAACGGTAGAAGAGGTCTGTGCAGCTATTTCTGATCAAACGGTTGTTGCGGCAAATTACAATTGCCCGGGTCAATTGGTGATCTCTGGCAGTATAGAGGGTGTGAATCAAGCTTGCGAAATTCTAAAAGAAAAAGGAGCCAGAAGAGCCTTAGTGCTTCCAGTGGGTGGCGCTTTTCATTCCCCGTTTATGGAGCCAGCCAGACAAGAACTGGCAGCGGCAATAGAAGAAGCGGAATTCAATGTCCCTCAATGCCCAATTTATCAAAACGTGAGTACCAAGGCCGAAACGGACCCCGCTGAGATTAAAAAGAACTTAGTTGCACAATTAACGTCATCGGTAAAGTGGACTCAGAGTATTCAGCAAATGATAGCCGATGGTGCAGAATCCTTTACTGAAGTGGGGCCGGGAAGAGCTCTTCAAGGTATGATCCTAAAGATTGACAGATCTAAGGAGATCTCCGGTCTCAGCTAGACATTCCTATATTTGAGCAATGCTCAAAAAGTTTGTTTCTGACATTGCGTTTATCCAATTGCTTAACCTATTGGTTAAACCGGTTTGGATATTGGTTATTGATAGAGCTGTTCAGAACAGTTTGAGCCAAGAGGTATATGGAGAGTACTTTGCCCTCTTTAATTTCAGCTTGCTTTTCTTCATTATTTTGGATCTGGGAATTACCAGTTTCAATGCCACGCAGATATCAAAGAATCCCAAAAAGTTAAGGCGACAATTTGGAAACCTATTCGGACTTAAAATACTTCTCAGTTTATTGTATCTCTTCTTGGTGTTCAGTCTCGGTGGCTTAATGGGTTACGATTCCCAAGCCTTTGGCTTGCTGATGATTATCTGTGGAGTTCAGATCCTGAGCTCATTTAACCAATATTTCAGAAGCAGTATAACTGCTTTTCAACTCTTCAAGTCAGACGGTATTTTTATGGTTCTTGACAGGTTGATAGCCATAGCTCTTTGTGCAATTCTGCTGTGGGGAGGGATAGAAGGTTGGGATATGAATATTGAACGATTTGTCTATGCACAATTGATTGGTGTGGGACTGGTAAGCTTCGCCCTCTTTGTTTATATCTTCTACAGGGTGGAAAGAGTGAGTATATCATTTAGTTTTAAGAAGGTTTTTCCCATGCTCAAGAAAACCTGGCCTTATGGATTGCTGATTGCTCTTATGGGTCTTTATAACTATCTGGACGGGGTAATGTTGGAACAGCTTTCTCCTGCCAGAGCGGAAGATGCGGGCGTTTACGCCATGGGCTACAGATTGTATTTCGCCCTTTTTATGTTCGCCCAAGTCTTCAGTAATGTGTTATTGCCCATGTATGGTAAGTGGATTAAAGACACGGCTAGATTGAGACAACTCAGTTCATTTGCCTTAAGGCTATTGTTGTTAACCGCCGTGTCGTCAGCATTGATCAGTTGGACGTACCAAACGGAGATAATTGAATGGCTATATCCAAATAGGAGTTCCGCAGAAGCTAGCAGGGCTTTTGGACTTCTGATGTTTGGATTTATTGGATCTGTTTTAATACTGGTTTATGGCACCTTTCTTACGGCCAAAGAAAAGCTGAGTTCATTGAATTGGGCAGCTGCGCTGACCCTGGTGTTGAATGTTGTTCTCAATATGAGTTTGATACCAGTGCAAGGGCCAAGTGGTGCGGCTGTTGCCACGCTGATTAGCCAACTGATGTTTGGAATAATTTGTGCAATCTTGAGCATTAAGATTTTGAGGATTCGCATGCGCAGCGAGATCTACTTGCGCATTTTTATTGGATTTTTGATACTATTCATCGGTATTGTATTTTCAAGACAATATCTTCCATCAATTGGCGTTCATCTTGGGATGATTACTTTGACAATCCTTATTACTGCATATTTAATCAAACTCTTTGACAGCAAGAGCTTGAATTCAAACCCCTGATATAGAATCCTTTGCGATTTGATTACCTTTGCCAACTAAATTTATCGAATGAGTCAGAAGAAAGATTTTGATTTCAATTTTGTCAGTTTGATCGAATTCATCTGGAAGTACAGAAAACATTTGATCATTATCACGGCCGTCGCGGCTATTGCCTCAGCAATTTTTTCAGGTCCGAGTTTTATCACGCCTAAATACAAGGCACAGGTGGTATTTTATCCCACCACCATTAATTCAATTGGTAACGCCATGTTTACCGACCTGAACAAAAGGGAGGCTGATCCATTGGCATTTGGTGAGGAAGAGGAAGCAGAGAATGCCCTACAGCTTTTGAATTCCTCTGCTCTACAAAACCGCATCATTGAGAACTACAATCTCATGGAACACTATGAGATTGATCCGGGCGGTAAAAGTCCCAGGACTGATTTGTTTGACAAAATGAGCAATAATATTGGCTTTAGACGAACCAAGCATTTAGCCGTAGAGATCACCGTAAAAGACGAAAATCCCGAGAAAGCCGCGGAATTAGCAAACGGTATTGGAAATATTTACGATACGGTCAAAACTGAAATTCAACATCAGGTGGCTCTGGAAGCACTGCAAATTGTAGAGGACCAATTCAAATCAAAAGAAGCGGAAGTCTGGGATATCAGAACAAAATTGAAGGAACTTGCCGACAGTGGGGTAACCAATTACGAGGAACAGTCTCGCGCTATCAATGAGGAAATTTACAAAGCCCGCGGCAATACAACAGTCACTAATAGGCTTAAAAAAGACCTGAAACGCCTTTCGAGATACGCAGGTGAATTTACCTATCTCAACGAGACCTTGATACTTGAATTGGAGAGTTTGAGTCAGCTGAGGAAACGCTACGAAAAAGCCAGAGTAGATGTGGAAAAGACCCTACCTCAAAAATTCATTCTAACCAGCGCTACTGCACCTGAAAAGAAATCATACCCCATTCGGTCGATGATTGTGCTATTGGTAACAGCAGCGACAGGATTACTAGGACTAATCATACTTATCCTGCTTAAACAGCTGAACTTACTCAAAGACTAGTGGATCTCAAGATTCATATTGCGTGGGTCTATGCTATTGCTTTTTCCTTTATAGGCTTGAATCTCTGGTTTTTGTCTAATGAATGGTATTTTCTTTTAGCACTGCCATTGCTGTTATTAGCTCTTATGCTAATATTGGTTTATCCAAAGCAACTGATCTATTTCTTGGCATTTGCGACACCATTGTCGGTGCAGCTCAGCGCTGAGAGCAGTAAATTTGCATTGAGTCTACCAACCGAACCGCTGATCATTCTTCTTTTAATCGGTCTGGGCCTCAAGCTCTTGCACAGCGGAAAAATTGACCTTTCAGTATTCAAAGTAAGTCTTGCGGTTTTATTACTCACTGATTTACTTTGGCAAGGGGCTTGTACCATTACCAGTACGATGCCATTGATCACCTTGAAATATGTGTTTTCAAAACTTTGGTACTTGGCTATTTTCTACTTTTTACTCATACCCATTTTTAAGAAAGAGAAAGCTATAAAGACCTTTATCTGGGTGTTTGCTTTATCTAGTGTAGTACTGGCTTCTTATACACTTTTAAACCATGCGCAGGGCTCATTCAGCAGATCTTATGCTTATACTGCAATGAGGCCTTTCTTACCAGATCACGGCATGTATGCTGCGATGTTGTCTTTTGTAATACCTCCAATGTTTGTTTTTTTCATATATGGTAAATCATTGAGGTTCAACATGATGACAAGGTTTATTGCCGCGGGTATTTGTCTATATCTTCTCCTGGCGGTGGGCTTGTCTTTTACTCGGGCGTCATGGCTTAGCTTGCTTGTGGCCTTTGGTGTTTACGGAGCACTCTTGTTAAAAATCAAGTTTCGCTATCTCTTATTGTTGGCCATGGCCGGGCTGACCTATGTTTCAATCAATTTCAATGACATTGTTACAGAACTCTCTAGAAATAAAAGCGAAAGCGATGACAATATTGAGGAACACCTTCAATCCGTTTCAAATGTCAGCTCAGACCCCTCTAACTTAGAGCGATTGAACCGATGGAGTTGTGCCTATAGAATGTTTGAGGAGAAGCCCGTGATGGGTTTTGGCCCCGGCACTTATACCTTCCAATACGGGGTGTATCAACTTCCACATGAAATGACCATTATCAGCACCAATACCGGGAGTTTGGGAAATGTACATTCAGAGTACTTGAGGCCTCTGGTGGAGGAAGGCTTACCTGGTTTCACACTCTTTTTAGCCATAGTGGCATTGTGCTCTTATATGGGCTTTGATCAGTACAAGAAGCTGAGCGGTGCTCGCAAGGCCTTGAGTTTGGCTGCCTTTATGGCCCTAATCACATATTTCACTCACGGGGTTCTGAACAACTACTCAGAGTTTGATAAAATTGCAGTACCCTTGTATGCCTGCATGGCCATACTTACGGCTCAACAGCTCTATCTGAAAGAGCAAAAGCATGTGGAAGAAACTCAGAAAGAATAGCCTTGCTCTTTTCGGAGCTATTTTTATTGGACTGCTTAGTATGGTTGCGATCCTAGCTTATGTGATCAGTCCTGATAATACACCCGATGCCAATGAAATTCACTTGGAATTAGCGCTCCAAAAACCCGGGTTCAAAGTGAATATGATTAAGCTGAATTGTAAAAATGAAGAAGGTTTTCGATTCAAATATTGGCTGAATGGTCGTCCTGACAATTGCGAATGGAAGCCAATCTCCAAACTCAAATTTCCACATAGTTATACATCTTTTCGCAAGGGAGCAGAAGGTGTTGAATTTCCCCTTGAAGTCGATTCAGATCTCAATTTTGACCAATGGAAGAAAGGCAATGTAGTGCATAGACGGTATTGGCTGGGGACAGACAGATATGGTAGAGACGTTTTGAGCAGGGTTATTGTTGGGGCAAGAGTTTCTCTGCTCGTTGGCCTGGTGTCAGTGATTATCACACTGATACTCGGGACAACTTTGGGGCTATTGAGTGGATACTTTGGTGGCTGGACCGACAGGGTCATTATGTGGTTAATCAATGTAGTTTGGAGTTTGCCATCGCTATTGATAGCCATAAGTATAAGTTTTGCATTCAAAGAGAAGGGCTTATATCAGGTTTTTCTTGCCATCGGTTTGAGTATGTGGGTTGAGCTGGCAAGAATAGTTAGGGGTCAAGTATTGCAGGTTAAAGAAATGGAGTATATCCAAGCAGCCAAAGTACTGGGCTTCGGCTCTTTCCGAATACTTTTTAAGCATGTACTTCCCAATATCAGCGCTCCTATTATAGTGGTCTGCGCAGCGAATTTTGCCTCGGCAATTCTGCTGGAAGCTGGATTGAGTTTTTTGGGTCTTGGAGTACAGGCTCCCACTCCGAGTTGGGGAAGCATGATCAAAGAACACTACAGCTATATAGTATTTGATGCAGCTCATTTAGCCATTATACCTGGCCTTTGCATTATGCTCTTGGTAATGAGTTTTAATTTCTTGGGCAACGGCCTGAGAGATGCCTTTGATGTCAATCTCAAATAAGGTCTATTTCGCCTTGAAATACGTATTGAGCAGGCCCGCAAAGGTAGATGTCATGAAAGCCTTGTTCTCCATATACAAATTTGACTTCTAAATTGCCACCCGGTGTATTGACCTTTACCGCCAGTAAGCCTTTTTCAGGATATTTAGAAGCATATGCAAGCGCAGCAGCAGTAACTCCAGTGCCACAGCTCAAGGTTTCATCTTCCACACCCCGTTCATAGGTCCGAATTGCGAGCCCATCTTCTCTTTCTTCAATGAAATTGACGTTGATTCCATCTTGAGCAAAGGGCTTAGAATATCGAATGGCCCTTGCCGCATTAAGCACTTCCATTTCTGCTATCTCATCTCGAAAACTCAAGTAGTGCGGAGAGCCCGTGTTTATAAGACAATCTTCTCCAAAAGCAACTACCTCACTCACATTATGCATGGCCACCTCTACCCAATTTCCAATGATTTTGGCTGTGTGCCTGCCGTCATTGGAAGTGAACTCGCACTTATTGCTAATCCAACCGTGATGTTTGGCGTAAAGAACGGCGCATCGGCTTCCGTTTCCACAAAAACTACTTGATCCATCAGAATTGTAGTAGAACATGTCAAAGTCCAATTCTGAACTGCGGTTCATGATGATTAAACCATCAGCACCTACCCCAAATTTACGTTCGCAAAACTGTTGTATTTGAGCACTGCTCAATTCAATTGGGCCTTCTACAATGACAAAGTCATTTCCGGTACCCTGATACTTTTTAAAGGGGATTCTACTCATTCAATACCTTCAAGAGGGTCTGATTGGTTACGGGCACAAATTTATTGTACTCTCCGTTCTTTTCAAGGAAGTAGTATTCCTTGCCCATCTTTAGGTATAGTCTATCATCCAATTGGATGTATTCCACACTGCTGTTTTGATCGATTTCGTAGAGTTTCAAAACAGATCCTTGATATTGGTATCCTTCGAAATTTATCGGGGATTTCCAGTATTCCACATTTAACTTAAGGTTTCTCAGTTGATCTTCAGGCGTAACGGATTCCACTTCTTCTTTATCAGCTTCGGCGCCTGAATCTTTGCTTACAGCCTTGCGTCTTGCAGAGCTAATTCCAACCGTATTGTCTTCGTCGAAATTTGGAGAGAATGTAGGAATCAATACTATATCACTTCCCAGTTTCTCGTCTTTTCGTATCTCAACTTCTGCGGGTGTCAATGGCGTGGCATCTTCGGTTATTGGTGGCGATTCATCCATTGACTCAAGTGTACCATCTCCATCTTCTTGAATTTGCTCCACACTGTCTGAAGATGGTTCTTCAGTGAGTTCCGATTCTATTAGTTCCATGGGGTTAGGCGGGGCTTGATCTTCGATGGCTAAGGTTTGGCTGTCAATTTGTGTGGTTCCAGAATCAACAATAGCCAATTCTTGATCTGCCGACTCTGTTTCCGAGCTCAAACTAGTTTGGGGTTGATTGACAAAAAACTTAATAATGAAAAAGGCAGAGACGAACAAAAGGACAATTGCCGCTGAAGCATAGGTCCACTTGCTGCCCCACTGGTTTTGTATGTATCCAGACTTCTTATTCTCAGTGATGTATTGCTTTAACTCGCGCTTACGCACATCTTGCACAGCATTTATGATAGCGCGTTGTTGCTCCACGGCCTTGTGGAATTCGGGATTCTTTAGACGCACTTTAAATTCATCCAAAGCTCTTCCACTCAGCTCTCCTTGCAGATACTGATCAATCAGGTGATATGTCTTTTCGTCCATTTGCATGGCTATAGGAGGTCGTCCTTCCTGTAATTATCCAAGACCTTTGCTTGAAGTTTTTTAAAGCATTGGTACTTTTTTGATTTGACGGAATTCGTATTTGAAAATCCCAGTTTTTCTGCGATCAACTTATTGTCCAAGCCGTCGAAATAGAAATAGGATAAAAGTCTTCTACAAGTTTCATCCATTTCCTCTACCATTTGAACAATGATGTGTTGGTCCATGTCTAATTGCATGGGTTCACTTTGTTGATGCATATTCTCCGTAACTGATTCATCAACATACTTGAATTTGGACTTTTTACGCAATTCTTTAAACCACAAATTCTTAGAGATTGCCATCACATAGGTGCTCAATTTGGATTGCAGGAGAAACTCAGATTTTTGTACATTTCTCCAGACCGCTATTACGCTTTCTTGCAATATGTCTTCTACTGCATCCTCATTCCCGTTGTTTTTCAAAACAAAATTTCTAATCATAGTATAATGGTCTTTGTACAGGTGAACGAGCATATGCTCATCGCCCTGTCTTATCCGTTCAATAACTCTATGGTCTGATAAGCGATTAAGACCCAACATTTAGTAGATAGTTAATATGAATTAATCGAGAAAGGTAAATGGGTAGTAAAAAAAAGTATGCGCCACCCGTTTGAATCATAGAAAAACTTTAGTTTTCGTTCCTCAAATTTAAGCATTTTTGGCAGCTTGACTAAAGTTGGCAGACCGAAGCCCATGGAAGGTAATTCGGTACAGTTTTTGAAAAACAAGAATTAAAAAGGTAATAAACATGAAAAAAGTACTTGGAATTTTAACAATCGCAGTAGTTGGGGGACTGGTTGCATTGGGAATTAATTCATTAATTACGTCCAGAAATGGGGCCCAAAGTCTTCAGGATTATCAGAATGCGCAATTCACAAAGACTGAACAATTGACAGATGTTCCGTCTGCTGACTTTGTATCTGTGGCAGAAATGGCAACCCCTGCAGTGGTTCATATTACAACCACGATTGCTAGACAGACATCAAACCAACCACAGTTTTTTGACCCCTTTGGCTTTTTTGACAACCCGCTCATGCCTCAGCAACCTCAGCAAGCCACCGGTTCAGGGGTAATCATAACCGAGGACGGTTATATAGCCACCAATAACCACGTAGTGGAGAATGCTGAAAAAGTAGAGGTAACCCTTGATGACAAGAGAAGCTATGTGGCAGAAGTGGTGGGTACTGATCCAGAAACTGATCTCGCCTTATTAAAGATTGAGGATGAAGGAATGGCCTTTTTGAAATTTGGAAACAGCGATGAGCTCAAAGTGGGTGAGTGGGTGGTTGCCGTGGGCAATCCATTCAACTTGACTTCGACCGTAACGGCGGGCATTGTCAGTGCAAAAGGAAGAAACATCAATCTATTGAGGCAAAAAGGCGGGGAATATGCCATTGAGAACTTTATTCAAACCGATGCAGCAGTCAATCCAGGAAACAGTGGAGGTGCGTTGGTCAATACCAGCGGGCAACTAATTGGCATTAATACAGCTATAGCATCCAGAACGGGATCTTATAGCGGTTATTCCTTTGCTATTCCTATAAATCTAGCCAAAAAGATATTGGACGACCTATTAAAATATGGAGAAGTGAAACGAGCACTTTTGGGGGTACGCATACAGGATATTACACAAGAACTTGCGGAAGAGAAAGGCTTGAGCGAACTAAAGGGAGTATATATTCCACAAGTGATTGAAGGTGGAGCAGGAGATAAAGGAGGGTTGAAAGAAGGAGATGTGGTTTTGAGTATCAATGGTGAAGAAGTGAATAAGTCTTCTGAACTTCAAGAGCAAATCAGTAAGTATTATCCAGGAGACAAGGTCAATGTCAAAGTCAGTAGAGAAGGCAAATTAAAAACCTTAGGTATCACTTTGCTCAGCAGAGAGGGAAAAGATGAAATCAGCACTGAAATAGCGAGGGATGAGAAAAAAATTCTAGGTGCTGAATTGGAGAACATCAGCAGAAATGAAAAATTGAAACTTAAGATCCGCAACGGAGTCAGACTTAGTAAAATTGGAAAAGGACCATTCGAGGAAATCGGTTTGAAAGATGGATTTGTCATTGTTCAAATTGATAAATCTCCTGTTTTCACTACCCAAGATGTACAGAAGGCATTGGAGAATAAAAAGGGTGCTGTTCTCATTGAAGGTGTCCGTGCAGACGGGACTAAAGAAGCCTATGCTTTGCGCCTGGAGTAGCGCGATCTAAATTGATTAAAATTAAAAAAGCCCTCAAGTGAGGGCTTTTTTTATAGATTCCAACTGAGGCCACAGGCCATCCAGCGACCGGGCATCTGAGCTCCCGGTATTTCTTGATATTTAGTATCTAAGAGGTTATACATATTGCTGAAGATTTTCAATCTAGCATTGCTCAATTGCACTCCTATTCTCAAATTCAACAAGCTGTACGAGGCAGGGACCTCTGCTTTAATTTCCTCTATGTGCTCTGCATGTCGTTGTATATGGTTCAATCCCAGATTTGCGAAAAGGAATGAATAATTCATCATGAGTTGCAGAGCCAGGGAATGACTGGGGTGGTTAGATAGGTATTTGGTCAGTTTCCTTTCCGGATTGCTTGTTTTCAAATAGGTGTAGCTCAGGATGGGAGCAATGGAGTAATTTCTTCCCTCGATTGGTGCTGAAGCCTGAAATTCCAGTCCCGTACATCTACTTTCAGAAATGTTTAGCGCAAAGAGATAGTTCTCGTTAGGTTGAAGGTTGGTTAAATTATTAATCTCATTGCTGTTGGTCAAGCTGTAATCGATCAAATCCATCGACCAACGATGAAATAGACCTGCTTGTATACGCGCAAAGCCCAGCGACCTAGAAAGGCTGAAATCTGCAGTATACGAGCGCTCAGCTAGAAGGTCCGGATTGCCTAGGTTTCTTCCGGGGCTCAAATTGGGGATGAGATGGGCAACATAACGTTCAGTAAAATCTGCGGCTCTAACGGCTTTGCCGATCGAGGACTGCATTAGCCAATTATTTCGAGCATAGGAAACTGCCAATTGTGGAATAAACTCTAAACCAAAGTTTTCATCAAATTCAAAACGCACACTGGCATTGGAGTGTAATTTATTCCAACGGAAACCATAAATCCCATAAATTCCAATGCCCATTTTCTCGTGGTTCCCCCTGTCAGTGCTCACTATTTCCTGACGCTCAGCCTGAACACCAAAGCTCAGTCGCTGGTTTTTGTGGAGGGAAATTCCATGTGTTAGGTTGAAGAAGTACTTGGAAAGTTCGTGCTCGTTTGCCGCAAAAAGTGGATTGAATACAAAGACATCTTTAGTCTGCTTGTATCCCAAGCTTAGCTGAGAGCTGTGTGACTTTCGTTTGCGCTCCACATTGAGCTGGTGCCAATAGGCCGAGACTTCTTCTTGCGATTCATCAAAAATGCTGGCTGTGTAGAAGTATTTGGCTGCAAAATCCCTGCGGTCGAGACTACTTCTCCATTCTAGCTTCCAATGTCGGTTTGGTAAATAAGCCGCTGCTAGCGTGTAAGTATTCAGATCGAACGTATTATGTTGAATGCTGTCGTCGCTGGGAATAGGAAAATTTGGATTTGGCATTTTCTCACCCTGAGAACGGCTTGATTTCATTCCGGCACTTAAGAGAACAGATCCTATACCCGTAGACACAGACAGATCGCTAGTATAAAGTCCGTGATCACCAAAAGAGAATTGTCCATTTGATTCTGTGTGCTGATCCACTTTTTCTGCCAGGAAGATCTTGGTCTGTATGTGAATGACACCACCTACCGCATCTGCTCCATAAGCTGCTGCTGCTGGACCTCTGATCACGTCAATACGCTCAATCTCAGATAAAGGTATTGGGATGTAATTATTAAAATGGGCGGTCAAAGGATCATTTAGGTCAACATTATCAATGAGCACCAGTACTTGTGAGAACGTACTTCCCCTCATTCCTATATCCGATTGAACCCCGAATGGTCCACGGGCATTTAAGTTGACACCCGCAACATATCGCAATAATTCATCTACCGTGGTCACCGGCATGTTCCGTATCTGTTCGGATTGGATTACGGTCATGGACCTGCCGGCTTCCAAATAAGATTGGGAATGTCTGTTTGGGGTGACTTTTAAGGAGTCCAGTTGGGTCAGTTGAGCAGAGGCTAAGCCGCTGATCAAGAGAATACTAATTGAGAGAGACCTTCTCATTTTTTTGAATTTAACAGCCAATTAAGCAAAATATTCTGGCATTCTAGTATCCTGAAAGCCTAGTATAAATCATAAAGCTTTATGATTTTGCTAAAAGTTGAAAATCTGATCCGCTCGGATTTTGAAAAGCTTCCAGATCAAATTGGGGAAGAATGGCAATGAGGTGATCGAATATATCAGCCATTATGCTTTCGTAGTTCACCCATTTTTTATCCTTGCTGAACGCATAAACTTCAATGGGTAGTCCTTCTGAGCCTGGGGCCAATTGCCTAACCATGCACGTCAAGTCCGTATTGACCATATTGTTATTCTTCAAATAGAATTCAACATACTTGCGAAATACGCCAACATTTGTCAGGCTTCTTCCGTTCACCTTGCTGCTGTTTAGATCCAGTCCATGACGTTTATTGTGCTCCTGAATGTCTTTTTGTCTTTCATTAATGTAGTCCTTCAACAGACGCATGGAAGCAAATTTGTCAATTTGCTC
>JAHEKB010000231.1 GCA_024638525.1 Bacteroidota bacterium | reverse complement strand
AAAACCTGGAAAAGTAGGTCACCGCCATTCTATTAAAAGTCTCTCCTAACGGAGGGACTTTTTTTTTGCCAAAATTTTATTACCAAGAGACAATTATGAATTAATAATTATGAATTGATAATTAGGAATTACCCCCTTGACCCCTCGACCTTCCGACCCTTCCCCTCAAAGATGCTTCTCAGCATGGTACGAACTTCGCACCAGCGGTCCTGACTCAATGTAGTCAAAGCCCAAGTCTTCGCCAATGGCTTTGTACTTGGCAAATTGATCGGGATGTACGTATTCTGCAACAGCCATATGCCTGGCGGTAGGTTGCATATACTGCCCTAGTGTAATTATTCCAACACCAACTGCCCTTAAGTCTTTCATGCTCTGGACAATTTCGTCTTCGGTTTCGCCCATGCCACACATGATGCCGCTCTTGGTTTTCATGCCGGCATCTTTCAAATACTTTAAGACGAACATGCTGCGCTCGTATTTGGCCTGCACCCTAACCTGTCGGCTCAAACGCTCTACGGTTTCTATATTGTGCGAAACAATTTCTGGATGCACTTCAATGATTTGATCTATTTGCTCCGTCTTGCCCTGAAAATCTGGAATCAGGGTTTCTAGGGTTACTTCCGGATTGAATTCTCGAATAGCCAATACCGTTTTGGCCCAATGGCCCGAGCCTCCATCTGGAAGATCGTCGCGGTCTACACTGGTAATTACAGCATGCTTTATGCCCATCATATTAATGGACTGCGCCACCTTAAAAGGTTCCAGATTGTCTAGAACATCGCCAGCTCCTGTGGCTACATTGCAAAACTGGCAAGAGCGCGTGCAGGTATTGCCCAAGATCATAAATGTGGCGGTTCCAGCTCCCCAGCACTCCCCAATGTTCGGGCATTTGCCGCTTTCGCAAATGGTATGCAGTTTGTTGTCCTTCACCAATTTTATTAGATCGCGGTATTTGCCACCACCCGGTATTTGGGTTTTAAGCCAATCTGGCTTTACCCTAGCTGTTTGCTTTATTTTTAGCTCCGGTTTGTTCTCAATCTTGTTTGGCATAAGCGTGGCAAAATTAATTCGCCTTTGCCATTAATTACATTTTACAACCATATTTGTTCATTAGAGTACTACTGCTCCATTTTGGGCGTTAGTTTTGTTTTGAATATGCGAAAACTCCTGACTGTAGTCATAACATTATTCCTTGCTGTTCAAGCCCTTGCGCAGCAGTCCATCCCCATTGGTCAGTGGAGAATTCACCTGCCCTATAACAGCGTGCGGCAGTTGGTAGAAACACCAGACTTGCTTTATGTTGTTGCCGAAGTGGGCTTCTATAGCTTTCACAAACTCAGCGGCGAAATTGAACTGTATTCCAAAGTCAATGGCTTTTCAGATACAGAAGTAGCAAAACTGGCTTATTCAGAAGATCACAATACGTTGATTGTTGGTTATAAAAATACCAACATAGACCTCTTGAAGGCGGGCAGCGTAATTAACATTCAAGGCATTTTAAGAAAATCGGTCATAGGCAA
Organism: Bacteroidota bacterium; assembly: GCA_024638525.1. Classification (GTDB taxonomy): domain Bacteria; phylum Bacteroidota; class Bacteroidia; order NS11-12g; family UBA9320; genus JAHEKB01. Next base: position 1,958 of record JAHEKB010000231.1, on the reverse strand, counting down.
AAAAGAAATCAATGAAATTTCAGTCTTTGGCGATCTGGCCTATGTCTCTACCAGTTTTGGTGTGGTGGTAATAGACCTTATCCAAGAAGAAATTAAAGACAGCTACTTAAACATTGGACCTGGGGGCACGGCCCTAGAAATTTTTAGCACCGCTGTATTTGGCGATTCAATTTTTCTGGCCTCTTCTAGCGGAATACACGGAGCTCTTATTTCTCCTCAGGTAAACCTCAGCGATTTTTCATCTTGGGGAATGCTTAGAAGCGGTAAGCCTGTTCGCATGCTCAGAAACTATAATCAGGCTTTGCATTTTGTAGAAGACAGCCTTTTATACGCCTATGCCAACCAGAGCTACAGCCTAGTAGAGGGCGGAATAAAATACGATTATAAGAGCCTGTCTATAGATCACAATAAGCTCGTGGTTTGCAAATATGAAGGCATTAGCGTTTACGATCAGGGCATACTATACAGAAACATTAACGAGCGCTTTAAAGATTATGCCGTTTTAGATCATCAAGACAACCTTTGGTGTGGAGGCTTTTATAGCGGAATGATAAAAATTAGCCCGGCTGGCCAGCAAAGCAGCCTTAAGCCACAGGGCCCCTTTGGCAGAACCACTTTTGAAATGGAGGGTTTTGGCAAACAGATGTGGGTGAGCAGCGGTGGGCATTCTACCATTTACGCTCCCACCTTTACCAATTTTGGTTATTATGTTTTTGAAGAGGGAAAATGGACCAACAGACCCAACACACCTCCAGAATTGGCTGGCATGTACGATTTTACAGCCATTGAAATAAACCAGCCCAGCAAAGACATTTGGTTTGGAACCCACGGGACAGGGCTCTTGCATTTAAGGGACGGTGAGTTTGTGGAGCGATTTGATGCCAACAATACTGCTGCTTTAGCTTTTGCCGACCAGACCGACTTTACCTACGTTTTGGGCTTGGGCCTAGACAGCAAAGAAAATTTGTGGATGTCTAATTATGAAACCCCAGAAGCTCTGGTGGTAAAATATAACGACGGAAGCTGGGAAAGCTTTAATGTGGGCGAGCAGCGATTGGGCGAAATGGTGATTGATGAATACGATCAAAAGTGGATGGCCTTAGAACGCGAAAGTGCCAAAGGCATTTTGGTGTTTAAAGAAGATGAAGAAGGGGTAAACCCCCCAGAAATAAGGGTATTAACTACTACGGCTAACGGCGGAGGACTGCCCAGCAATACTGTAAATGCCTTGGTCTTAGACCGCGATGGCGAAATCTGGGTGGGAACAGAAACGGGTCTGGCCATTTTTTACAACCCAATTCTGGTTTTTGACCCCACGCAACGCAAGAATGCCGATGCACAGCAAATCATTATAGACGATGGCCAAGATGTGGGCTACCTCTTAGGCAATGAAGTGATCAACGACATTAAGATAGACGGTGCAAACCGCAAATGGGTAGCTACTAATAATGGGGCGTGGCTTATAAAGTCAGATGGTTCTGAAGTGCTCTTGCATTTAACCACAGCCAACAGCCCTATGCCAAGCAATTCGGTTAATTGTGTGGGGATAGAAGGAGTAACAGGCGAAGTCTTTTTTGGTACCACCGGGGGAATTGTTTCTTTTAGAAGCGATGCCACCGATGCCAATGATGTAGATGCCAATCCCTTGGTGTTTCCCAATCCGGTACATAAAGACTACGATGGCCCCATTACCATAACGGGCTTATACCAAGACGCCACAGTAAAAATTGCCGATGTGGCAGGACGGGTAGTCTACGAAATGATTGCCACGGGCGGAACCGCCGTATGGGACGGCAGAAACTTTGCAGGCCAGCGGCCACAGACGGGAGTCTACCTCATTTTTTCATCTACCAAGGACGATGAGAACGCCTTGGTGAGCAAACTATTGATTGTCCGTTGATAGTTAAAACCACAGCCATTGTTTTAAGAAATACCGCCTATGGCGAAAACTCAGTGAT
>JAHEKB010000230.1 GCA_024638525.1 Bacteroidota bacterium | reverse complement strand
CATCCGCATTGAGTACAGCGCCATATGCAGAGTTCTCATTACTGGCGCCCATGGCGAATTCATCGCAATTACATCTGCCTATGACTATAGCATCCTCTTCCAGTAAGCGTTCTACCGCAGTGGCAGAAAATACCGTCTTAAAACCTTCGAGAATCTTTGATGAGGCCGAAACACCGTGATCTTTATAACAAATATTGTCTTTGAGCGCCAAGATCATTCCAGCCAAACGACCTGCCTGTTTTGATTTCATTTTGAGGTCTATTTCCCTTGCTCTCTCAATTGCTTCATTGGAATAAACTTCTAAAAATGCATTCAAATACTTCTGATTTTCGATTTGGCCTAAATAATACTTTACCGTATCACTCACGGTGGTTTGCCCAGAATTGATGGCATTTCTGAGCTCTGCCAGAGAAGAATATTTTCGTGTTGCCATTAAGACTTGGAATCGTCTTCAGCTTCGTCTTTCATGCCATCTTTGATCTGCTCCTTAACGTCTGTCTTGGCTTTGTTGAATTCTCTAATGCCCTGACCCAAGCCACGCATCAATTCTGGAATCTTTCTTCCGCCAAACAACAAAAGCACCACAAGGACGATGACCACTATCTCTGGAGCACCTAAACCAAATAATAATATCGATGAAATCATGCCATTCATTTGAACAACAAACGTACAACAAAACTTTTGAATTACGGGACTAGGCAGGAGTGCAATGGAATACCTATTTTCGCTTGAAAAAGCAAGCCATGGCAGTCAGAAAACCCTTTAATCTTCAAGCGTGGATAGAAGAACACCGAGAAGAGCTAAAACCGCCTGTTGGAAACAGAAATCTATACAAAGATGCAGGTGATTATATCGTTATGATAGTTGCTGGCCCTAATGCTAGAAAGGACTATCACTACAATGAAACAGAGGAGCTATTCTATCAATTGGAAGGGGATATCAATGTAAGAATCCAAGAAGACGGAAAAGCGGTTGATGTACCGATTAAAGCCGGTGAAATGTTCTTGCTGCCTGCAAGAATACCTCACTCCCCTATGCGCAGTGAAGGTTCAATAGGCTTAGTCATTGAATGTAAGCGAACCAAAGAAGAAAGAGATGGTTTGTTATGGTTCTGTGACAATTGCAATAACAAGCTACACGAAACATACTTCCCTTTGAGCAATATTGAAACGGATTTTCTTCCTAGATTCAAGCAGTATTATAGTTCGGAGGAAATGAGGACTTGCAAGAACTGTGGTCACGTTATGGAAACTGATCCAAGGTTCATGTAAGAGTAAATATGAGCAAACTACTCAAGATAGATTCCCATGCTCACATTATGCCGCCAACATGGGATAGGATGGACCAAAAATTTGGCTATGGTGGATTCATCTACTTAGAAGATGAAGAAGGCAGCGATGCCAAGAGAATGATGAGGGATGATGGAGTTTTCTTTAGACGGGTAGAACGCAATTGCTATGACGAAGATGCCATACTTCCTGAAATGGACGAATACGGAGTGGATAAGATGGTATTGTGCACCATTCCCGTGCTATTCTATTATTGGGCAAAACCGCAACACACCGCAGAATGGGCCCGATTTGTAAATGACCATCTGGTTTCCGTTCAGAATCGCTACCCCGAACGTTTTATAGCCCTCGGCACTGCACCTATGCAGGATGTGGATCTGGCTATCGCAGAAATGGAGCGCTGCAAGTCTTTGGGTATGCCTGGTTTAGAGATTGCTTCACATATTTTGGATAAAAATCTCGACCACCCTTCACTATTCCCTTTTTGGAAAGCTGCTGAAGAAATGGGCATGAGCATTTTTGTTCATCCATGGGAAATGATGGGACAAAAAGACATGGAGAAGTACTGGTTGCCTTGGCTAGTAGGCATGCCAGCAGAGACATCCAGAGCAATATGCTCCATGTTGTTTGGAGGCGTCTTTGACAAGTTCCCCAACTTAAAAGTAATGTTCGCTCACGGTGGCGGTTCATTCGCACATACCTTGGGAAGAATCAGTCACGGTTGGCATTGCAGACCAGACCTGGTTAATATCAATAATGTAAAAGACCCATATGAGTACAAAGGCAAGTTTTGGGTTGATGGTATAACCCATGACCAAGGAGCCTTGAAGTATTTAATCTCTGTAATGGGAGAGGACAAAGTAGCCTATGGAACAGATTACCCATTCCCTTTAGGTGATCTTGAGCATGGTGCTTTTATCGAAGAAATGCAAGAATTGAGCACAGAAACCAAGACCAAAATTCTAAGTAAGAACCTAGTGGACTTCCTTGGTATTTAACAGTTTATCCTTCTGAGGTACTGAGGATTCTAACGAACTTGCCCTCAGCTATTCTCAACAGGACATCAAGAGCATCGCATACCGTTAGTGTTTGTTGATATATCGTTCTCTTATCACTTTGGCATGATGTAAAGCATGACCCACGGTGATAAAGCCCAACGCATTGACGTCTATATCCAGACCATTGGCATTCCCTCTGACTTTGAGGTCTTCTGAATTAAAGGATTCATATAGAGAAATGGTCGATGACCTGACATCGGAGAATTCAGATATTATCTGCTGCATGCTTCTTTTTTTACAATTTACATGCTGAGCATATGACAATTGATCAAAACCCTCCAAGCTTCTTTTTTCCCCTCTAGCAAAACAAAGCGCCCTATAAGTAAAAATTCTCTCTGTGTCTATTACATGTTGGGCTACTTCCTTCACCGTCCATTTCCCTTTTTCATAGGCGTAGTCGTGTAAAGCTTCAGGGCAGTTTTGAAAGACTTGAGCAAACGCTTCAGCACCATTTTGAAGAGCCTTTACCACATTCTCTTCAACTATCATATCAACAAAGGGATGGTAATAGGTGGGTAAGGAAGTCAGCAGTGGCTTAGGCATAGAACGAAAATACTATAATGTGCAAACTGTGGATGAGGCCTGTTCAAAAAAGCGATATTTGCGCCGTGGTTTACCTCTTGTTCGTCATTGGTTTTGTCATCCTAATTAAGGGTGCAGACATACTGGTAGCAGGTTCCGCCTCCATCGCTAAGAAGTATAGAGTTTCTGATATGGTCATAGGACTGACCATAGTTTCCATGGGTACTTCTATGCCTGAGCTCATAGTGAATGTGCTGGCATCTGCTAACGGTTCAGCTGATATCGCAATAGGAAATGTCATTGGTAGCAATATTTCTAATATCTTATTGATTCTCGGCATATCAGCCTTGATATACCCCCTAACTGTCAACGAGAAATCCGTGCTTTCAGAAATACCGTACTCTCTTATAGCCACACTTCTTTTGGCCTTTTTAGCCAATGCCGCCTTGTTTGGTGGAGAGGGTTCTACCTTAGGAAGAACAGACGGAATAATTCTCATGGCATTCTTTAGTCTATTCATGATTTACATTGTTCGCCTAGTGAAACAAGGGAGAACAGATCTGGTAGAGGCTACTCCAAGCGATATGCTACCAATAACTAAAAGTGTGATCTTTATTCTTCTGG
>JAHEKB010000229.1 GCA_024638525.1 Bacteroidota bacterium | reverse complement strand
TCTACAAGACAACTAATTAATTTTTTTCTACAGCTTTATCATCTTGAATCCTCTGGCAACTTCTCTAAGACCTTTCTCATCCCTAACTTGACTGTATATATACAGTGTAGATCAATCTTTTAACTTCATGTCCTACATAACGCTCTATTTCTACTGGAGGTAATTCCAAATCTATAGCCGTTGATATGAAAGATTTACGAGCGCTATATAGTTGAACCTCTGGAGGAAAACCTAGAGATTTTTTAACTCTGCCAAACATCTTGGTGTAGTTTGCTGCGGGAGATTTATCTGCACCTCCACAAGTTACCGGAAAAATAAAATCACTCTCTTTATTGCTGGTATATTTCTTTAAGATTGAAAGTAAAACAGAGTGTTCTACAGGCAAGTCTCGAGCACCGGCCTTAGCCTTGCTGGAGGATATAGATATGCGTTTTCTTACAAAGTCCATATCGCCATGTCTCAACCCACATATCTCCTTAGGACGCGCTCCAGTAAGCAACAAACAAGCGAATATGTCTTTATGCCAAGACTGAGGAAACTCAGTAGATAGGATTGTAAGTATTTCTTTCTTGGTGAAAGCACGGCGATTCGATAGAGCCACCTTTAATGGTAAATCCTTTCCATGGACTCATCCATTTTGGAATAATTAAACGCTCGAATATATACTGTCACAATCCCCCAAGGGACGACAATTTATCCCGAATTGTATTTGGAGATAAATCGGAACGTTTTAGTAAATCAACGTAATCACGCACCTGCACATCAGTAAGCTGGTGAGGTAGAGTATCCTCTCCCAGAAAATTACGTAGCCCTTCATAGGCTTTGCGTTGTTTAAGTCTGGTACTTTCTTTTACTTCAGCTAAGTAAGCCATCATCAGTAACTTCAGATAAAGTGAGCGTAAGAAAGGTTGCTTCATCAAAAAATACTTTAGCAGGTTTTAGTTCGCGGTCCTGCTTTATCCTTTCAGCTTCATCAACTGCTAAAAACCTAACAGCCTCAGCTGTAAATATATCATCCTGTTCATGTGCCTCCAGTAACGATTCTCTGAGAGAGACAGCTGCTGAATTTATATTTGGAGCAATTGATTCTTGACGAGCTTGGGCTATCTTGTCTTTTAGAATTGCTAACACTTGGAACTTTCGCCTATTAGCAATTTTTAAATCTGAGGTACGAAGTGATTGACGAAGATGTGTTCCTAAAAAGTGAGTTAAGGTACGTGGTACAGCAGTTCTCACCCACCATTGTTGTCCACGTTTTTAAAGATACTTGGTATCCACTTAAATATACCGTAGATGCCAGAACGTAGGGGCTAACATGTTAGAATAAACCAAATAATTAAGGTATATATAGAATATTATGATAGATGGGGTGGCTGATGGGGCTCGAACCCACGACAACCGGAATCACAATCCGGGACTCTACCAGCTGAGCTACAGCCACCATCCGAAAAACTAAGGCCTTAAAGTCCTAAATAAATCATTTCAGAAAGTCTCTGGCGTGCCCGACAGGAATCGAACCTGTAACCCCCAGCTTAGAAGGCTGGTGCTCTATCCGGTTGAGCTACGGGCACTACTCAAACCGGGCATACCCAAAATCAATTGGGTGCAAATTGGTCGGGGTGGAGAGATTTGAACTCCCGACATCCTGGTCCCAAACCAGGCGCGCTACCAGGCTACGCTACACCCCGGAAAGGGCGACACTATACCTTCCCACTGACAAAAGGTCAATTTGTCCATCTATTGTTATCCAATCTTCCTTCGCTTAAAAGTAGGCTACAAACATAAAGTGCTTTAAAACAAAAATAAATATTCATACTCAATGTTTTCATCAGGAATTAATTCTAGATTAAAAATATTGTGATATTTCTGCTTGAATTAACCTATTTTCAGCCCAAAATTAGACCTGTATTTATCTTATACCATTAAATTCACACGTTTACATACAAATTTATATTATACAAATTACTTAAAAGAATAACGGTAGCACTTGCTGTATACTATAATTTCTGATATTAAACGTCTTCTCTAATACCCAGAAAAAAAGGAATGACAAGAAATGCCTCAACAACAAAGTAAACCAAAAATTCCCTATAAGATAAGAAAGGGGGAAAGCTACATGAATGCAAAGCAACTTGCGCATTTTCGTAAAATACTTGAAGGCATTAAAGTTGAGTTAGGACAAGATATAGATCGTACAGTTCATACCATGCAGGATGAAGCTACTGTATTTGCAGACCCTAATGACCGTGCAAGTCAAGAGTCTGATATGGCGCTGGAATTACGTAATCGTGACCGTGAACGTAAACTAATAAAAAAGATTGATGAAACTATTGCCAGGATTGATTCTAGTGATTATGGCTATTGCGATACATGCGGTATTGAAATCGGCCTAAAACGTCTTGAGGCTCGCCCTACAGCTACTCTTTGTATAGACTGTAAAACACTAGACGAGATAAGAGAAAGACAACTAGCTAAATAAGCAAATGTTGAAACTTAGATTACTTTTTAATTAACTCTTAAACCGCATTGTCTGTAGATTCCGCTGTAACTGCCTTCATACTGAGACGTAGTCGTCCTTTATCATCTGCCTCTAACACCTTGACACGTACAACTTGGCCCTCCTTTAGATGATCAGCTACACTGTTAACACGTTCATTGGCAATTTGTGAAATGTGTAACAGTCCATCCTTTCCGGGTAAAACACTGACAATTGCACCGAAGTCTAAAAGTTTCAGAACAGTTCCATTATAAATTCTGCCTACCTCTACATCAGCAGTTATGTCTTCGATACGTTTTCTAGCCAATTCCCCGCCTTCAGCACTGACGCAAGCTATCATGACAACCCCGTCATCTGTGATATCTATAGTTGTACCAGTCTCCTCAGTTAATGCACGAATCACTGCCCCACCTTTACCAATTACATCACGAATTTTTTCAGGGTTAATTTTGAGTTTAATAATACGTGGTGCATGTTGCGAAATTTCTTCACGAGTTGAAGGCAGGGCCTGCTTCATAATCTTTAATATATGCATGCGTCCTTCTTTAGCTTGTTCCAATGCAACATGCATGATTTCCTTATTGACACCCTGAATCTTGATATCCATCTGTAGAGCGGTAATCCCGTGTTCAGTACCTGCAACTTTAAAGTCCATATCTCCTAAATGATCTTCGTCACCAAGAATATCAGATAGTATAGCAATATGATTGCCCTCTTTAATCAACCCCATTGCTATACCCGCAACGTGATCTTTAAGTGGCACACCTGCATCCATTAACGCGATGCACCCACCACAAACTGAAGCCATAGAACTAGAGCCATTAGATTCAGTGATTTCGGATACAACCCTCAACGAATAACCAAATTCTTCAACAGAAGGTAAAACTGCAATAAGCGCACGCTTTGCAAGACGTCCATGTCCAATTTCACGACGCTTAGGTGTGCCAACCCTGCCAGTCTCTCCGGTAGCATAGGGTGGAAAATTATAGTGAAACATGAAT
>JAHEKB010000228.1 GCA_024638525.1 Bacteroidota bacterium | reverse complement strand
GAAACTATATGGACATCAATCATACGGGCACAGACGGTAGGGTATATGGAACCTATCGGGATATAGATGTTACAGGTCTCAATGACGACGATGCCTATGGGGTGTACAATACAGTATATAGAAGCAGTGCTAATGTTAGCGATCTATATGGAGAATACAACCAGGTGCGCAGGTCAAGTGCGAGTAGAGGATATACTTATGGCGTATACAATTATGTCTTAGCATCACCTACTTCAGGGGGGTATGAGACGGTTGGAACATACGATGAAGTAATAAGTAATACCTCAGCTTCACATAATATAACTGGCCAAAAAGTTCTACTGACTAGAAGTGGAACAGGTTTTGGAACTTCATATGGTCAAGCAGTGGATATAGATCATGCTGGCAATGGTGTTATGGCAGGTGGTTTTTACGACTTAGATAGAACCAGCGCAACTTCTACTTACGCAACCTACGGTCAACTGATAGATCTGGACAATGGTGCTAGTGGAATAATGTACGGGGCACATTATGACCTTGATCGAAATCTCAATACTACTGCTTCAACCAATTATGGTGTCCGGGTAGATTTAGACGGTTATCAAGGCACTATGTATGGCCTCTTCAGCGATGTTTATTCAGCTAGTACTACAAGCAGTTCTAGCAATTATGGAGGGTATTTTTCAGCCACAAAATATGGATCGGGTAATCCAAGGGTATATGGAACCTATTCTGTGGGTAGAAACTATACCACAGGGACTGGCATCAGGGTTGCTTATGGCACTTACTCATACGCATATATGAGTTCGAGTGCCGGAACGGCATATACTTACGCTCTATATGCCACACAGGGTGGAAACGCTGATGTAGAATATGGAGGTTACTTTGTTGGTAATGTATATACAACAGGTACTTATAGTCCTTCGGATGCTAAACTCAAAACCAACATAAGTTCTCAATTAACTTCTTTAGACCGAATTAGGAATTTGAAAGTAATGCAGTATGAATACGACAACAATACTTATGAGCATATGAATCTGCCAGAAGGTACACAGACAGGTTTCTTGGCCAATGAACTGGCCCTAATCTTTCCTGAGTTGACTTCAAAGGCTTATCAACCTGCATTAAGCGAGGAGGAAATTGAAGATTTAGAAAATGATGGTAAAGTTGTGAATGATGCTGCTAGAGAGGGTGTAGAGTTTACTGCAGTCAATTATGCGGGATTAGTTCCACATCTAACCAAGGCAATCCAAGAACAACAAGAGATCATAGATGCTCAAGAGGCTTCCATAGACCAAATGAGAAAAGAGTTGGAAGAGCTTAAAGCTTTGATTCAAAACGGTTCTGACACTCAAAATTGATCCATATGAAACAACTTAAACTAACCATAATAGCCTTGTTTGCTTCAGCGTTTGTCTTTGGACAAACGCTTGAGCGGCAAGTTATTGGAAGTGCTGGTTTAGCCGTGCAGAACGGTACGGCCGGCTTGAGTTATACCATTGGTGAACAGGCCACTTCATCTCAGATAATACCTGCTACTAAGCTTACTCAGGGCTTTCAGCAAGTAGATCCTGTAGAGTTTGTTGGAATACTAGACCTATATGCCAACCAAATTCAGGCTTCGGTTTTTCCCAATCCAACGGTTAAGATTTTAAAATTGCAATCTGACCTCTATACCATTGGCATAGATGAACTCAATTTTCAGATACTGGACTTGCACGGAAAACTGGTTTTGGAGGGCATAGTTCCTTCCGATGGAGGAAGCTTTGATGTAAGTTCACTGGCTGCTTCAACTTATACCCTGGTTCTGCGAGCCAAAAATGGCCAGTTTGAGCAGAAAATACGCTTTGTAAAAATTAGAGTATAAGCGTTTTTAATACAGTAAAAGGTGGTTTTTTAGCCATAAAATCTACGGATTTATAGTAGGTTTTACCTTAAGTCGATTATTTTGCTATTATCCTGTATTTTAGGCAGTTAACGGTGTACGAAATTAGAAAAACGCTGTTTTTATGCCTTGATTTTCCTGGAATTGTTTGTATAAACAGGAATATTCATCCATCTTTGTGTAGCTACTACGGCTAGACTTGAGATTTTAAACCCCTTAGAGAAGTTTAATTTTTTAACGTCTAATTATTAAGATGAAATAATGAATACTACTATTAACCGTAAGGTATTACGCAAAGCATTTTTTTTAATTTTTTTTATTGGGTTTGGAGCTACTTTAAGCGCCCAGACTACTTCTTGGATTGGTGGTACCAATACCAATTGGTCAACAGCGAGCAATTGGACAAATGGTGTGCCAAATTCCAGCACGCATGCCGTAATAGGCGATGCCAGTTTTACAGGTGGAAATCAACCCACTACCAACAGTGGGACGGCTAAATGTAATGACTTAACTATTGGGAATGCAGTCGCTACCTGCTCTTTAACCATTAAGAAGAATATTGTTGTCTATGGTGATTTATTGATTGGGGCCAATGGCACCATTTATCACAACACGAACAAAAAAATCACTCTGGAAGGCAATTGGACCAATAATGGAAATTATTCGGCAACTAACAGTAGCGCCAAGGTTTATTTTTCAGGTGCAACGGCCACCTTAACTGGGGCAAGTACATTTAGGAGATTAAGAGTTAATGCTACTTGTAGCTTAACGCTTGCTGCAAACATTACAGTGGTTTCTAGATTAGAAGTATTTGGCAATTTGAATCCTACGGCTTCATATAGTGTTGCTGGATCTGGAGAGTTACGTCTAAAGCGTGACGGCTCTATACAAGTAGAAACGGCCACCTTCGCTGCGAATTACAGCATCAGCTCGTTTGATATAGACGATAGAGGTGAAGTGAATTATTCATCGGCCAGTATCACACAAACGGTAAGCGATGCTCATGAGTATGGTATTTTGAGAATCAGCGGTGGATCTACTAAAGAACTAGCCGCAGATTTACCCGATCTTGCAAATGGTGGTTCGCCACGAGGCCGAGTACTTATAGATGCAGGAGTTTTTGATTTAAAGACCTTTACTTGTGATAGATCGTCAAGCGGTGGTGATTTTGTTATAGCCGCAGATGCAGAATTGTGGATAGGCGGAACCAATGGTTTTCCTAACAATTTTGCTACGGTTTCGCTGGCAACAAGCAGTACCGTTAAGTACTATGGCAACAATCAAACGGTCAGCGATTACGATTATGGCCACTTGATACTTACTGGAACTAGTGGTGCAGTGGTGAAAACCATGCCCGCTACTACCTTGGATATATTCGGAGATTTTAGCATAGAAGAAGGGTCTGCAACTACAGTTAGTGTAACTGCAGCCAGCAACATAAATGTTGAACAAACTACTACCATAGAATCAGCATGTACCTTTAATGGTGGAACTTTTACCCATCAATTCAATTCAGATTTGGACAATGAAGGAACCATCACGGGCGCTACTTCAAGCATTCAATTTACTGGTGTAAATACGGTTATATCAGGTACAGGAACTTTTAATTTTTATGATGTGGTCTTCACTCAAACGGGTATTAACGCAGATGCAGGAACCATATTCAATGTATCTGGC
>JAHEKB010000035.1:900-14428 GCA_024638525.1 Bacteroidota bacterium | reverse complement strand
AGCCCAGCGCGGTCAAGAAAAGCTCGGAGAAGTCATTTCTCATTTAGAGGAAAGTTTGCATGGAATAAAGATCATCAAGGCATTTAATGCTTCAACGGATAAAAAAGAGCGATTTGGGCAACTCAACGACCAGCACTTTGGGCTGATGGTAAAACTGCATCGCAGGGAGTTCTTGGCATCGCCATTGAGTGAATTCATGGGCAGTATCGTTATTTCTCTGATTTTGGTGTACAGCGGTAATCTGATACTCAATCAAGATTCTCCGCTCACTGGAAGCTTTCTAATTGCATACATAGCCATGTTCTCTCAATTGATTCCACCTGCAAAGGCTATAACTGAGGCTTTTTTCAGGATCAAAAAAGGTTCGGCATCTCTCGATCGGTTGAATGACATACTCAATGCAGGCACTGAAGACCAAGGAGGATTAGAAGAAAACATCGAACTGAAAGATAACATTCAGTTTGAAGGGGTGGACTTTGCTTACGGAGAGAAAAAGGTATTAAACAATATCAATCTGATGATTAAAAAGGGGCAAACTGTTGCTCTTGTAGGCCCATCTGGAGGTGGCAAATCAACCCTTGTGGACCTCTTGCCCAGGTTTCATGAACTCAAAGGGGGAAAAATCAGTATTGACGGCAGGGATATTTCTAGCTTTTCCTTAAAATCGTTGAGGTCGTGCATGGGTGTTGTAACTCAAGACGCCATTCTATTCAACGATACGGTTGCAAATAACATTAAGATGGGTGATTACTATTGTTCGGGAGATCAGATCATGGATGCGGCTAAAGTAGCCAATGCGCATGAGTTTATCTGTGAACTGTCAGACGGTTATAATACCAACATCGGCGAGAAAGGCATGAATTTGAGTGGGGGTCAGAGACAGCGATTGAGCATTGCTCGAGCTATGGTCAAAAACCCACCCATATTAATATTGGATGAAGCGACAAGTGCTTTGGATACAGAGTCTGAGAAATTGGTACAAGAGGCCTTGGAGAAAGTAATGAAAGACCGCACATCTCTCGTTATTGCGCATAGGCTCTCAACCATTCAAAACGCCGACTTGATTGTAGTTCTTGATCAAGGTCAGATCATTGAACAGGGAAGTCACGAAGAATTATTGGCTCAATCTGGCCTTTACAAAAAGCTGGTAGACCTTCAGACTTTCGACTGAGTCGCCAGGGCTCCGATTAAATCGTATTTGGTAAGTATGTGAACAGAACCGCTTAGATCCTTGACCAGAACAGCGGGACATTCTTTATTGATCATGGAAGACACTTCTTCGACGCTGGCGTTGGATTTGACCATGGGGAAAGGCGCCTCCATTAAGCTTCCAACCTTTTGCTGATTGATGCTCGGATCTTTGAGAAGCAGACCTAACAAATGCGCATCATTCAATGATCCCACAAAGTGTCCATCACCATTTACTACCGGAAGTTGCGAAATATTGAAGCGCTCCATCTTAGCAAAAGCTTCAGAGAGCATTTCATCCTCCTTCACGGTCAAAAGCGGCAATTCAAAGTGATTAGCTATCATGTCTGTAGCGGTTCTCGGTCTTTGATCTAGGTAGCCTCTTTCTTTCATCCAGTCGTCGTTAAAGGCCTTGCCCATATATCTCGATGCATGATCGTGAAAGAGGACAACCACTATGTCATTTTCCGTCAACTCATCACTGAGTTGCAAAATGCCTTTGATCGCACTGCCTGCACTATTTCCAACCAAGATTCCTTCTTCTTTAGCCAATTTGCGCTGATAAATAAGACCGTCTTTGTCTGTCACCTTTTCGAAGCGATCTATCACATCAAAATCCACACATTCCGGAAGAATATCTTCTCCAATGCCTTCGGTGACATAGGGGTAGATCTCGTCTTGATCAAACTCGCCGGTCTCATGGTATTTTTTGAATACGGAGCCGAATGTATCTATACCCCAAATTTTTATATTGGGATTCTTCTCTTTAAGATATTTTCCAACCCCGCTGATGGTGCCACCCGTGCCAACACCTACCACAAAATGCGTAATCTTACCATCGGTCTGTTCCCATATTTCAGGCCCGGTACTTTCGTAATGAGCTTTCACATTGCTTTTATTGTCGTATTGATTGACATACCAAGAATTTGGAATCTCGTCACCCAATCTCTTGCTGACAGAATAATAGGATCGAGGATCATCTGGCGCCACAGCTGTTGGGCAGACTATCACTTCTGCACCTACCGCCTTCAACATATCCACTTTCTCCTTGCTCTGTTTATCGTTAGTGACAAAAACACAGTTATAACCTTTAACAACTGCCGCAATTGCCAGCCCCATACCTGTATTACCACTTGTGCCTTCGATTATTGTTCCACCAGGTTTCAACCTTCCGTCGGCTTCGGCGTCCTCTATCATTTTTATAGCCATTCTGTCTTTGACTGAATTACCCGGATTGGTTGTTTCTATTTTAGCCAAAACCGTCGCAGGACAGTCTTCAGCGATCTTGTTTAGTTTGACAAGAGGTGTGTTCCCTATGGTTTCAAGGATGTTTTGGTAGAACATGCGGCAAAATTAGAAGAATGCCTTGTCATGCAAGCGAGAATTTGATGAATTAATCCAAGGCATCCACTGCTCTTTCCATTCTCATTCCTCTGCTGCCTTTGATCAGGAAGGCCGTATTATTGAAATCTAATGCTGATAATGCAGCGCTAAGCTCTTCCATACTCTCAAAGCCAGTGTATGAATAATCCACGGCTTGTGCCAAGAATTCAGGCCCCAGAAGGTAGACTTCATTCAGTCGCAGTTCTTTACAATAATCCAGGATTGCCCGATGCTCTTCTGCTGCATGATCGCCCAATTCAAACATATCACCTAGAATCAGGACTTTGCGTTCATGCTCAAATTGTGATAGACTTTCTATCGCCTTGACCATACTGCTCGGATTTGCATTGTAGGCGTCCAATAGAATGAGATTGCCCGCCTTCTCGATTAACTGGGACCGATTGTTATCAGGCACATAGCTGCTAACGGCATGGGCAATCTTTTCATCGCTCACGCCAAAGTACGTTCCAATGGAAATAGCGGCAAGTATATTTTCCAGATTATGTGCCCCCATGAGCTGGCTTTCTACCTTGTGTTTATTTAATGTAAAGCTGATGCGCGGCAACAGTTTAAGTCCCTTTAAACCCAAGTTGTCATAGATTGTTTTCTGATCTATACTATGAGACATTCTCATCAGCCACTCGTCTTGACCGTTGACAAATGCATGGCCATTATTAGAGTATAGGTAATGGTACAACTCACTCTCTTCTTTTGCAATGGCTTCTAAACTGCCAAAACCCTCGAGGTGCTCCTTGCCTATATTGGTAATCACTCCGTGAGTCGGTTCTACGATCTGACAGAGAGCTCTGATCTCCCCGGTGGAATTCGTGCCGATCTCCACTATGGCTATTTCTGCATCCTGCGGCATGTTGAGCAAAGTAATTGGAACCCCGATATGGTTGTTGAAGTTCCCCGCTGTCATATGTGTTTTAAATTTTTGACTTAAAACGGCATGCACCAGTTCTTTGGTAGTGGTCTTTCCGTTTGAACCTGCAATGGCTATGACAGGGATGTCGTAGGCCCTTCTTTGCATATTGGCGAGCTGTTGAAAATAGCTGAGCACATCATCTACTTGAATGAGCTTGATATCCTTGCCCACCTCTTCGTCAACAACGGCATAAGAAGCTCCTTCTTTAAGAGCCTTCATGGCGAATTTATTTCCATTGAAGTTATCTCCTTTTAAGGCAAAAAATATACAGCCCCTCCTTAACTTTCTACTATCCGTAGTGTAGTTAAGTCTCTGACTTATAAAAAGTTTGTAAAAAGAATCTAATTCCAACTGTATTAGGCTAAAGCGCGCAACAAAATTGCTACTTTAGTGGTCATATCCTAAAATACTCTGTGAAAAAACTTCTCCTTATCACTCTATTCGTTGGCAGTTTTACGGCATCTTTTGGACAGCTTTTTAGCCAAAACTTGGATCTCGTTTTTAAAAGAAGCGACAGCACCGTATATGAATTGGCGCTCACGGGGGGTGTAAATCAAGCTCAGTTTTCACAGATAGATCTGAATAATGATGGAAAACTGGACCTTTTTCTTTTTGATCGAAGTGGCAACAAGGTCAGCTGTTTCATTGCTGCAGAAGACAATGGAGAATTAAGCTATTTCTATGATCCGAGCTTTGAGGAGGTTTTTCCCAAAGGTTTGTCAGAATTCATGATCTTAAAGGATTACAATGAAGACAACTTACCAGACCTCTGGACATACAACCAAAATGAAAATAAGGTTCAACTTTTCAAAAATATAGGAACTACAGAACCGGTATTTGAGCTAAAGAAGAATCTAAGGGCCTATAATTTTAACAATCCACCATTGGATAGTTCAGACTTTGTACACTTCAAAGGTAATTTCCCAGCTGTGGTTGACCTAGACCAAGATGGCGATATGGATTTTGTCACCAATGCGGCCTTTTGCGGGTCCAACATTACTTTCTATTTGAATAATACAGTGGAAAGAGGGCTGAACTTGGAAGATATTGAATTCGAAATTGCTGACTATTGCTTGGGTAATCTGGGTGAGAATGGTATAGAGTTAGAATTGGATGCCTTTTGCTTCTTTCAACGAAATTACCGTTACAAAAAACATTGTGGCTTCAAATCATTGCTCTTTTACGACAGCGACCAAGACGATGATTTGGATCTACTTTTTGGCACCTCTGAACAACCCACCAATCCACTTTTCTTTATAGAAAATGGCAAATCTGATCTCTCTATGGAGATTGACACCTTTATCACCTTTGATACCGCATATTTTGACCCCTTGGTTGAACCTTTGATCTCCGTGGGGGCTTCAGGTTCATTAGTAGATGTGGATCTCGATGGAGTTCTAGACCTGATTTTAACTACCAATGAGGTACTAACGGTTGATGAAGCTGTAGAAGAAACAAATAATGTCTTGTACTTCCGCAACCTCAATCAGAATGATCAACCTAATTTCTCTTTTGTGCAAAACGACTTTTTATCCGGTGAAATGATAGATCACGGAGGTCATACAGCACCAGTATTTGGTGATCTGGATGGAGATAATGATCAAGATATATTGATTTTGACTTCGGGTGATGATGCCAATGGTAACAGAGAGCGGCCGTTTTTAGTGTATTATAAGAACATCGGAGACAGTATGAATCCCGAATTCATCTTGGAAGAAATCAATTTCTCAGATCTGGCCTCCGATAGCCTGACGGGCGAAGTCATTCCCGCATTATCAGATTTAGATAATGATGGTGACTTAGACATGTTGGTCGGCAGACAAGATGGAAGTTTGACATTGTATAGGAATACAGGAAGCTCGATCCTGCCTCAGTTCAGTAAGGAAAGTGATAATTATAAAGGCATAGATGTGGGGGAGAGGGCAGCACCTTGTTTCTACGACTTGGACGGCGATGGCTTGGAAGATCTCCTTATCGGTGAATACGACGGAAACATCAATTACTTTAAAAACAAAGGCAATCTCAGCAATCCCGATTTTCAGCTAGAAGATGACAGCCTGGGAGGAATCTTGAACAATGAGTTAATTCCACAATCTGTGTTCGATCCAGATCGCGGATTCTATGATACCATGATTTATCAGTATTTCGGATCGAGTAGTCCAACGGTAGCAGAGCTAAACAACGGAAGAACAGCCATCGTTGCAGGTGGTGCAGAAGGCAAATTAAGGGTGTTTGAAATAGCTTCAGATCTCAGTCAACATTTTACTGATAACCCCGATCAGATGCACCAGACCATTGGAGATAGCCTTTATGTCAAAGACTGGGGTGCATTGGTCAATCCCACAGCTGTTGATTTAGAAGGGGACGGGAGCAGTGACATTCTTTTTGGCAACAGCAGAGGTGGATTAAATTATGTAGTAGGCAGAGACAACAGTTCAGTAGAATACAAAGCAAGGCGGAATCAATTACATACGGGTATTTATCCAAATCCAAGCTCGGGAGTTCTCAATATTGAATTGGGCGATAAGAAGGATATTTTATCATATGAGATAAGAGACCTTGCAGGCAGAACGCTTCAGTCATCAAGCCGCTTAAATGGCAAAAAGATTCGTATTTCTGAAGGCATCAGTAATGGGGTCTATATCATTGTATTCCAGTTGGGAGATCAGCAGTATTTGCCTCAGAAATTTCTATTGCATAGATAGTTTCATTTCTTTGCCAACAAGTGAGTGAAAATCAATATGATGTAGTGATAATTGGTGCAGGACCAGCCGGTTTGAGTGCCTCCTTGCATCTGACAAAGCAAAAAATTCACCACCTAATTATTGAAAAAGCGAACTTTCCAAGAGATAAAATCTGCGGAGATGCCATATCAGGCAAAGTCACATCTGTTATCAGAACTCTAAATCCTGAATGGGCTTCGGAGCTGCAAAGCATAAATGAGTCTTTTACTCCGAGTTGGGGAGTTATCTTTTCTTCACCAGAAGGGGTAGAGGTAGCCATTCCATTCAAAGAAAAACCCGCTGATGCCAAAGAAAGCCCCGGATATATTGTCAAGCGCATTGACTTTGACCATTGGCTTTACCAAAAAGTCTCAAGCTCGTATTGCAGTGTCCATACCGGTGAGAAGGTAGAAAATGTAAGGGCCCATAATGATTATTGCGAGATTCAAACTAGCCATGTTGTATACAGGGCCAAGGTAGTCTTGGCTGCAGACGGAACATCTGGCCTGGTGTCAAAGGCTCATTTTGGACAAAAACTGGAACGCGATCACCATTGTGCCGGCCTGCGGGCCTATTACAGTGGCATAAAAGATTTACACAAAGAAGGATATATAGAGCTTCATTTCGTAAAAGAATCACTTCCTGGCTACTTCTGGATATTTCCCTTGCCCAATGGGCAGGCTAATGTGGGTATTGGAATGTTGAGTTCTTACATATCTAAACACAAAGTAGATCTAAAGAAGTTGCTTCAAGAGGTAATCGACAGTCCAAAATTCGCTGAGCGTTTTAAAGATGCAGACCTAAATGGAAAAGTATTGGGTTGGGGCTTGCCACTCGGCTCAAAGAAGAGAGAGCTTCAAAAGGGTAGATTTATATTATTGGGTGATGCCGCATCGCTCATCGACCCGTTTACAGGAGAAGGGATTGGCAATGCCATGATCAGCGGTAGGATTGCGGCTGAAGTCTTAGTTGAGGCAAAAGGTCAAGACGATTTTGATCTCGGTGCTTTGAAAGCTTATGAGGATAGGGTTTACAACAAATTGTGGGGTGAACTGAGATTGAGCAGGATTATGCAGCGTCTGATTCGATATCCATGGTTGTTCAATTGGGTCATTCGAAAGATCAAGTCCAATGAAGAATTGAAGAAGACCATTATGTACATGTTCGACAATGTGGACCTGCGAAAGCAATTCAGCAAACCCTCATTTTACTTCAAGATTCTCTTCAAATAGTGCTAATCACTTAGTTCCAATTGTTGAATAGCAGCTAAAGGGCCCGCGCAATAGTAAGAGTGACAGTTTTTACAAGCCTTTATAGAGGCGCTGTAATAATAGCGTTGAGAATCACCCCTTTCAATTCCCTTGAGAGCGTCCAAATAGGGGGCCGTCATAGCTTGAAATAAATCCTCTTCACTTTCACCTCTGGTTGCCTCCAAGCTTGGGAAGCCATATATCTCTTGGGGTACACTAAGAGAGTCTCCCCGGATTATTGACAGTTTAGCCTTTTCACTGAATATCTGCATAGTCCTCATCATTTGAGACAATGGACTGGGATCATACATTTCAGCTTCGCCCTTTGAGTTCTGTTGGCCACATGCCAATACAAAGCCAAGCAATAGTAGTGTTACAAGGTACTTCTTCATTAATTCATGATTACGCCATCGGCAATGAACTTAAGCTCGAATTTGGGTTGAGTAATGGCTGATATCTCTTCTTCACTCTTTTCAGCATCTTTGGCGTATTCCTGAAGCATGGCCACCGAAGTAGTATCACGAAATGCCACTCCAGAAATTATAGCTTCGTGGCCAGCGGAATTCTTGGGAACAAAGAAACCGTAATTGACAAAGGTGACGGTCATGGCTTCTTCTTGTCCAACATCCATAGACATCCAACATCCCTTTGCCTGACAAGCAGCGGTTACCTCGCCTTTTATCACCGTACGCAAGCTATCCTTACCCTCGAGTGCTGTTGGGAGTTCAGATGCCATCAATGCACCTTCTGCGCTAAAAGTAGTGTCTCCATACCTTCCAAATTCTGAATTGTCCTCTGATGCGGTTTGTGAGCAAGCAGTGAAAGCACTAGCAAAAACAAAAAGTATAAATGCTTTTTTCATGAGTTATAGTCTTTAATATAGATTCTGGTTTTACAACTTATTATTTCGTTTTCCTGGTTCGAAGCTACGATGGTTAGTTGATTCTTGCAATACTCCTGAATGGATTCTTGGTACCATTCTACATTGTCGGCATCAAAATTTGTGCATGGTTCGTCTAGGAAAAGAATTGGAGTGTCAGAGAACAGTGCCAAGGACAGTTTGACCTTCTGTTGAAGTCCCGAGGATAGCTCTCTGTAAGCCTTAAACTTATAGGGCTTTAGGTTTGTGGCCGAATAGAAATCCTCCATACTGACTTTAGCTCTCTTTAGTCCAAAATGGAAATCAACAAGCTCCTCAACACTGTAATCATGCATAAGGTCCATATCAGGGCTTGAATAGCTTATAGCTTGATAACTATCATCAATTGGAAGCAAGTCGGGATTATTGTACATCACTTCTCCTTCTGTTGGCTCCATAATTCGAGCAATGATTTTGAGTAGGGTGCTTTTCCCAGATGAATTTGGACCCAACAAAGCATAATGCTCGCCTGAGATAAATTGGCGGTCGAAAGACTTAAACAGCCATTCTTTTTTAAACCGCTTACTAATATTTGAGCATTGAATCTCCACTATCTGGACAGATAACCCTTCATAATGCCTCTGTCAGACTCTTTGATAAAGCTGATGATCTCGTCGCGCTCTTTGGTAGCTGGCATTTCAGTCTCAATCTTACTGATTGCCTTGGCATTGTTTAAACCCCTCAAATAAAGAATTCTGTAAATCTCCTGGATCTCAGATATTTTCTCTGATTCATAACCACGCCTTCTCAGACCGATGCTGTTAACTCCTTCGTAGGAGAGTGGCTCTCTTGCCGCTTTAGTGAAATGTGGTACATCTTTTCTGACCAATGAACCACCTGATATCATTACGTGCTCACCAATCTTGACAAATTGGTGCACAGCACTCAATCCTCCCAAAATTGCAAAATTCCCAACTTCGACATGTCCAGCCAATTGCACCGCATTGGCTAAAATGACATTATCACCCAGCAAGCAATCGTGTGCAACGTGACAATAGGCCATTAGCAAGCAGTTGTTGCCCACCTTGGTCATTCCTGTAGCTTTAGTTCCTCTATTGATGGTTACGCATTCGCGTACGGTCACATTGTCACCGATAACTACCTGGGTCATCTCACCGTCGAACTTGAGATCCTGTGGAACTGCTGAAATCACAGCACCGGGAAATATCCTGCAGTTCTTGCCAATTTTGGCACCTTCCATAATGGTGACATTAGACCCAATCCAAGTCCCTTCACCAATTTCTACGTTCTTGTGAATGGTAACAAAGGGCTCAATGACCACATTGTCTGCAATGGTCGCACCAGGATTTACATATGCTAAGGGTTGAATCATATTACTTATTTTGTACGATTTGAGCCATCATCAAGGCTTCTGAGACCATTTTATCACCCACATAAGCTTCGCCTTTCATGATGCACATACCCCTGCGCACCGGGGCGGTTAGTTTCATTCTGATTTTAAGAGTATCTCCCGGAACAACCTTATCCTTGAATTTGGCATTCTCAATTTTGACAAAATAGGTGCTCCACTCTTTGGGATCATCCTTGTCAGCAAGAACCAAAACCCCTCCAGCTTGAGCCATGGCTTCCAATTGCAATACACCGGGCATCAATGGCTCTTCTGGAAAATGGCCCTGAAAGAAATATTGATCGCCTGTAATATTCTTTATGGCTATCACTTCTTCTTCGTTCAGTTTTATCACCTTGTCAACCAATAAGAATGGGTGCTTATGCGGCAAGATTTTAGCGATCTCTTTATGCCCAAAAACCGGAGTGATGTTGGGATCGTAATGCGGAGAATTGCCATCTTTTTTATTCTTGCGTTCACGCTCAATTACCCTTTTAATTTTCTTGGCAAATTCCACATTGGCCCTGTGTCCAGGTCTAGCCGCCAAAATATGCGCTTTTAGAGGTGTCCCCACCAAAGCGAGATCTCCGACCATATCCAGTAATTTATGCCTTGCTGGCTCATTGTGAAATCTCAGGTCTACATTGTTGAGTATACCTTCTTTCTTAACCTCGACCTTCTCTTTATTGAAAAGCTTGGCTAGATGCTCCACTTCTTCATCCTCAATTTCCCTATCTACGATTACGATTGCATTGTTGAGATCTCCGCCTTTGATCAAATTATTGTCCAAGAGCATTTCCAATTCGTGCAAGAAGCAAAATGTACGGCAACTGGCTATCTCATCCTTAAACTCACTCATTTTAGTGATGCTCGCATTTTGGCTTCCCAATACGGGGGAGTTGTAATCAACCATTACCGTCATACGGTAATCATTCAATGGAAGAGCCATCATCTCAACGCCTGATTCATCCATATAATTGATGCGCTCAGGAATTTCGAAATATTCTCTTTCTTTCTTCTGTTCAACAATACCTGCTTCTAACAGGATGTCGACAAAGGGTTTTGAGCTCCCATCCATGATAGGGGTTTCGGGACCATCTAGTTTAATGAGAACATTATCAATTTCCAGTCCGGCCAAAGCAGCCAATACATGTTCTACGGTATTCACTCTGGCGCCATTGTCTTCAATGGTGGTGCCTCTTGAAGTATCCACTACAAGGTCTGCATCGGCTTTAACCTTAGGTTCACCTTCCAGATCCACTCTCTGGAACACATATCCGTGGTCCTCTGAGGCGGGCTCAAAAGTTAAGTTGACCTTTTCTCCGGTATGTAAACCCACACCTGAAATGGATATAGCTTGTTGAATGGTTGTTTGAAGTTTTTCCATTTTACTCCGAAGAATCTTTGAGATCCTTTTCGATATTGCTTATACGCTTCTCCATTTCGGGAAGCTTTTTATATAGTATTCTTGAACGTATGGCCTGACCCAGAGGCAAGTGAGGAGTGTCGGTGTACTTTCCTCCTTCATCCTTGATGCTATTGGAAACCCCGCTTTGAGCTCCAATTTGAACTTTGTTAGCAATGCTAATATGTCCAACTATGCCCACCTGACCAGCAATCACACAATTGTCTCCAACCTTGGTACTACCAGAAATCCCTGCCTGTGCAGCTATTATTGTATTTTCTCCTACTTCCACACCATGCGCGATCTGAATGAGGTTGTCGATTCTGCAACCATGGCCAATTTTCGTGCTGCCCATGTTTGCTCTATCCAAAGAGCAATTGGAACCGATTTCTACCCGATCGCCAATCACTACATTACCGATCTGAGGAATTTTGACATAAGTTCCATCAGGGAGTGGTGCGTGTCCAAAACCATCAGAGCCAATTACTGTGCCACTGTGGACTATGGTCTGCTTGCCGATATGGCAGTCGTGGTATACACTAACATTGGAATAGAGGATAGACTGTGAACCCAGGCTACTTCCCTCATACAAACTGCAATGAGAATATAGCTTGCTTCCTTCTCCAACCGCAACTCCCTCTGCTATATAAACATACGGGCCTATATAAACATTCTCACCAATTTTGGCTGTTTCAGAAATCACCGCGGTAGGGTGGATACCGCTGTTGGGGTCCTTATAATCAAACAGTTCAATCAGTACCTGACAAAAAGCAACATATGGCATTTCCGTTTTAATCAATGTGGTGCCGTTTGGCGCTTCATTGACCTCTTTGCCAACAATGATGGCCCCGGCTTTGGTGCTTTGCAGGTGATGTAAATATTTTTTATTAGAAATAAAGCAAAGATCTTTAGGACCTGCGGTCTCAATTGTGGCTACACCGCTGATCTTAGATGCAGCATTTCCAAGGATTTCTCCTTGAACCAAGTCCGATATTTGCTGTGCCGTATGACTCACCAATGCGAGCGCAAAAGTAACTATTTAGGATAGCTTATGAAATATTTGACCGTGGGTAGGCCCTCTCCGGAAAAGCTGTAGGTTTCCGCAGCACGAGAGATGTCTTTGATCTCTCCATTCTTGTACTTTATCTCGATCTGCTCACTTTCTGTTGAATAGGTAAGATTGGCCAAATCGCCACGGTATACAAAATAACGAGCCTCTTCTATGCTCAATCCGTGTCGCTCTTGGACTTCGGACAATTTTTGATCTATGTCCTTTTCAGCAATGGGTTGATTCGAGATGATGATCTTTGGCAAGCGCCTATTTATGAGCATAGCGCAAAGTGTACTCAATACTTTATCATCGCTAGACATCCATTGCTTGATGGCACTGATCAAATCGCTGTCGTCCAACAAATTGAAATGATATAGTACTTCGGTATTGTTCTGAAGTTCATGTTGTCCTGGCTCCGTACTCAGAAAATACAGTAAAGCACGGCTGCCAAACAGTTTGCTACCTTCTTTGATCAGTTTTTTGGCCCTCTTGAGTATAGAGGTCATCACCTGATCGGCTGCCAAAGAAGTCTTGTGGAGATACACCTGCCAATACATGAATCGCCGAGCCATTATGAACTTCTCAATGGAGTACACGCCCTTTTGGTCAACAACCAATTGATCATTGTGCACATTGAGCATCTGAATTATCCTATCTAGGCCAATTGTTCCTTCCGAAACCCCACTGTAAAAACTGTCCCTTCTCAAATAATCCAAGCGATCCATATCCAATTGGCCACTGACCATCTGATGCAGGAATTTCTTGGGGTAATTGCCCTTGAATATCTCTATGGCCAAATGGAGTTGCCCGCCAAAGTTGTGGTTCAGCTCTTCCATGATCTTCAATGAAATGGCTTCGTGGCTTACACCCGTGAGGATAGAACTCTCAAGACTATGAGAAAAAGGGCCATGTCCTATGTCGTGAAGCAATATGGCCAACTGAACAGCAATCTCTTCGTCTTGGTTGATCTCTACACCTTTGCTGCGCAAGGTTTCGACAGCTCGTCCCATCAAATGGGTAGCACCCAATGCATGTTGAAAGCGCGTGTGTTGAGCACCGGGATAAACCAGGTGGCTCATCCCCAATTGTTTTATGCGTCTGAGGCGCTGAAAATAGGGATGCGAAATGCAATCAAAGAGGATCTCATGGTTTATACTGATAAATCCATATATGGGATCATTAATGATTTTCTTTTTATTCAATGGCAACTTTTGTGATGCAAATGCAGTTGTTAGTAGATAATTACGAAATAGAGGTCCAAAGGTGGCTCTCGATTCGCAAATTATATAAATATTCGCTACCTAAAGAAATCAATCACAAGCGCTTATGACAG
>JAHEKB010000035.1:0-890 GCA_024638525.1 Bacteroidota bacterium | reverse complement strand
AATTGAGGATATTGTGGGCTGACGATGAGATAGAGCACTTAAAAGCACATCTCATGTTTTTGGAAGAGAAGGGTTACGCAGTTGAAACGGTAAACAACGGTTTGGATGCCGTAGAAAAGGCAAGGGCAGTTCACTTCGATCTCATATTCTTAGATGAGAACATGCCCGGAATCTCTGGTCTGGAAGCGCTCAAGCAAATCAAGGAAAAAGACAATCAAGTCCCGGTGGTGATGATCACCAAGAACGAAGAGGAACACATCATGGAAGATGCCATCGGTTCCAAGATTGCAGACTACCTTATCAAGCCTGTGAATCCGAGGCAGATTCTGATGACCATTAAGAGATTAACAGACAACAAACGTTTAATCACAGCTTCTGTTACGCAGAGGTATCAACAGGACTTTCGAAATATTGGGATTGAATTGATGGATAGATTAGACTGGCCAAAATGGAAAGAACTCTATAAAAAATTGACCTATTGGGAAATTGAAATGGACGGCTCAGACGAGACCGGGATGGAAGAAATCCTGAAGACCCAGAAGGCGGAAGGCAATAGGGAATTCTGCAAATACTTGCGAAACAATTATCTCTCTTTCATAGACTATAACAACAGCAATGCCCCGATGATGTCACACAATGTGGTGAAAAGAGGCATACTTTCCAAAAAGCAAGATGGGCAACCCCTTTTTGTTATGGTCTTGGACAATTTGAGATTTGATCAATGGAAAACCATACAAAAAGACATCTCGGACTACTATAGGACCTCCGAAGAAGACCTCTATCTGAGCATTTTACCTACCACTACCCAATATGCCAGAAACGCGCTGTTTGCCGGATTACTGCCTTCAGAAATAGAGGAAAGGTTTAGAGATAAATGGAGCAACGATGAA
>JAHEKB010000227.1 GCA_024638525.1 Bacteroidota bacterium | reverse complement strand
CAACCCAAATTTCATAGCCCATATGTTGAAGACGCCAACAGAGGTCAATTTCTTCCATATGAGCGAAGAATTCATCATCAAATCCACCGGCTTTGTGAAATAGTTCAGAGCGAATCATAAATGCTGCACCCGTTGCCCAGAAAACCTTGCGAGCATCGTCGTACTGCCCGTGATCCAACTCAATTTTATCAAATACTCGACCTCTGCAAAATGGATAACCCCATTTATCCAACAAACCACCACTTGCACCGGCATACTCAAACTTCTTAGGGTCTTCAAAAGCCTTGATCTTGGGTTGAACTGCCGCCACTCTGGGGTTTGAATCAAGTAAATTCACCAAAGGACGCATCCAAGCTTCACCCACTTCAACATCTGAATTGAGAAGTAAGTAATACTCTGCCTCAATATCCTGTAATGCCCTGTTGTAACCTCCTGCATATCCAAAGTTCTTTTCCAGAGAAATGAGCCGCAAACTGGGCTTATTTTCAATAAGCCAAGCCATGCTATCGTCTGTGGATGCATTATCAACTACTATGATTTCAGCATCTTCCGACAGATTATTCTCTACGGATGGCAGATACTGTTCAAGAAACTCTTGTCCATTGAAGTTGAGGATTACGACAGCTACTTTTGACATACTCTAAGAAAGTGGGGCAAAAATAAATCGCATTATTTCCGGATGAAGTAGGAGTATACAAGCAGACTCCTTAGATACCTTCATCTTAGCTATCATCGCCTCTTTTCTCTCTTTTAAGATGATGCCCTTTTCCATCATAGCTTCCAAGGTAGAAGCAGAAAAGTGATAGTTGAGATTGAAAAGTTCTTTATCAAAGACCTTATCAGCAAATACCATTTCTTCGGGATGTGCAATCATGATAGGGTAATCGCTGTACCCTTGTGCTATGATTTCAGCCATCACCTCTTTGATCTGAGTTTTGAGTTGCTTAACATCAAGCTCTAAAAACTTCAATATTTCTTCTTCTTTGTTTTCCAATTTTAACAGAAATGTCAGTCTTAATTCCTAAAGTAAGGTGATTGTCACAAGACAGATACCTTAACTTTAATGCCCGCAAATGTCTAAAATTTCAGCGTAAGCTTGAGGTAGACATTACAAAAACAATGAGAAACATTGCCTTTCTGACATTGGGCGTCACAGTGATGCTCCTGTCCTCCTGCCTAGGAGAAGATGTCAAGCAAGTTCAAGGGCTAAAACCAATCTACGGTAGCCAGTCTGAACTCTCGACATTGATTAAATCAACCGAAGCACAATCCTTGACCAATCCTGGTAAAATTTACACCAAGGATCACTTGCTACTAATTAACGAGGCACTCAAAGGGGTGCATCTTTACGACAATAGCGATCCGAGCTCGCCACAAAACATTGGATTCATTAGTATCCCCGGTAATTTGGATGTGGCCATGAAGGGAAATATGCTTTATGCAGATTATCAGAATGGATTATTGACCATTGATATTTCTGACATCAATAATCCTGAGGTCAAAGACTTCAATAGTGATTACAACAGCTTGGACAATGGACAATTATATCCTCCAGCTGGTATAACCGCACAGATAAATAGTTCCAAGGTTTACTTCGAATGCCCTGACGCCAACAAAGGCTTAATCATTGGATGGGAGAAAGCCAATTTACCACAAACTCAGTGTTACATTCAAAACTAAAGCTCATGAAAAACCTATTCATTCTTTTAGTCGCTGTTGCATTCTGGGGATGCACGAGCGAAAGCACTGAACCAGGGAGAATTGGAGCTTCTACAAATGGCAGTGAAGATTTGGGAATCGGTGTTGGAACTGGAACCGGAGGATCTCTCGCAAGATTTACCATTGCCAATGATCATTTGTATATAGCTACGTCCAATACCCTTTACACCTTTTCACTGGACAATTCAGAACAGCCTGAACTCAAATCAGAGCTTGCGTTAAACACCTTTGCCGAGACCATTTTTCAAATGGGAGGAAATCTATTTCTCGGAACTCAGAATGGCGTGCTAATATATTCATTGAGCGACCCTTCTAAACCTAAATACATTTCCATTTATGAGCACATCGTGAGTTGTGATCCAGTGGTGGCAAGGGGTGATGTCGCATATT
This sequence comes from Bacteroidota bacterium, assembly GCA_024638525.1. Lineage (GTDB taxonomy): Bacteria > Bacteroidota > Bacteroidia > NS11-12g > UBA9320 > JAHEKB01. The sequence goes on along the minus strand of JAHEKB010000227.1, from coordinate 1,464 downwards.
CAACCTTGAGAACAGAATCAAGTTGCTGGAGAGGAGTCAATAGACTAGATGTCATAAACATAAGTTCCATTACATCACCGTACCAAACGGGATCAATAGATATGACCAACCCCAAGGGCTTGGGTTTGAGTGGAGACTATCTATTTGTTTGCGACGCAGATAAATTGGTGCGATTTGATATCAGCAATCCATTCTCTCCCACTTCTAAAACAGAGGTGAAGGAACTAAAAGGGTGTTATGATATGATACCCATCGGAGAAAACTTAATAGTAGCAAGCACTGAGGGCATTTATCAGTTCTCTGTAAAGGCAAATGGAGATTTAGATTTACTGAGTATAATTGCGATTGATTGATATGAAAAAGCTAATTATTTGTATTGCAACACTCTTCTTGATTAGCGGTGTCAAGGCTCAAGAGATTGGACCCGGCAGTTACAAGATTTTAAAAATGGATGCACTTAATTTTATGGGATTGGGTATACAGAAATTTCACCTGGGCTATGAATTCTCCCCCATAGTGGAAAGTCCCAAAAACCTAACCACTGTTCAGTTGGACCTTTCTGCACCTTTTAACAGTATGAATTTCATTGACATCAATGGAGGTGTAGAAGCTGGGATTCAGCTCCGTTTCTACAAAAAGTGGAAAAGAGAGCAGAATGATGCAGAAGGCATCTATTTTGGTGTGGGTCTGGACGGAGGCTGGACCAGTTTTAGCGAAGATGAAGAGTATTGGCTCGATGGAAACTCAGGAGTTAGCAGGACATATACTCACCAATACGACAGAATCAGAAACGGCATATATGGAACCATTGGGAGCCAGGCAAAACTGGGTCAAAAGCTGTATTTTGACGTACAGGTTGGCATGGGTTGGAGTAATGTGAATGTAAAACAAAGACCCTTGGAAATCGCCAGCATGGTCCTGAACGGGCAAATCAACACCCGAATTCTGGCGGCCTGTCGTGATCTGGATGTGCCGGCGGTAGGAATCAGCGGCGTGGATGCGGGCTTCATCAAGGCGCACAAGCGCCCGCCCGTGGTCGTCGAGGGCGAGGACCAGACCGTTGACTACGGTTACGTCGGCGACATCGATGATGTTGAGGCCGAGATCGTGATGAAACAGCTCGACGGTGGCATCATGCCCGTGATCAGCCCATTGTCGGCCGATGCATCCGGCACGCTGTTGAATATCAATGCGGATACCGTCGCCTCAGCGTTGGCCGTTGCGCTGGGCGCAGAAAAACTGATACTGGCGACCGGCGCGCCCGGCATTCTCGAGAACGCGGACGACCCCCGCTCCCTCATTTCCTATGTTGACCTGGCCGGCTTACGGCGCTTGCGCGAACAGGGTCGCTTGACCACGGGCATGCTGCCCAAGGCAGCGGCGATTGAAGCGGCAATCCGGGGCGGCGTCCCGCGAGTCCATGTGATCTCCCACAAGCTGCAGGACAGCCTGCTGCTGGAAGTG
>JAHEKB010000226.1 GCA_024638525.1 Bacteroidota bacterium | reverse complement strand
AATGTATGCGGAATACGGAGGTTGTCCAGCAGCCGGCGTAGTTGGAGGCATTACCACAGTTGCTGGAGTACAATGTTTGGTAGTGGCCAATGATGCAACGGTCAAAGCCGGAGCCTGGTTCCCAATTACAGGTAAGAAGAATCTCAGGTTTCAAGAGATCGCTATGGAAAACCGACTTCCAATTATCTATTTAGTGGATAGTGCCGGCGTGTTTTTGCCTTTGCAAGATGAGATTTTTCCTGACAAGGAGCATTTCGGCCGGATATTTAGAAATAATGCAGTGATGAGCAGCATGGGTATTCCACAAATTGCAGCCGTAATGGGAAGCTGTGTTGCCGGAGGTGCCTATTTGCCAATTATGAGTGATGAAGCCCTTATTGTCGATAAGACAGGTAGCATATTTCTTGCCGGTTCCTATTTGGTAAAAGCCGCCATTGGAGAAGAAATTGACAACGAATCGCTGGGAGGCAGTGTTTCGCAAACTGAAATAAGTGGAGTGATAGATGATCGTTTTCCGGATGATAAAAGCTGTTTGGATCGGATTAGATTTTTAATGGATAAAATAGGGAGCGGTGAAAAAGCGGGTTTCAACAGGGTGGAAAGCAAGGAGCCCAAACATCCGATTAAAGAGATAGAAGGACTTTTCCCTTCTGACCGTTCCAAACCGTATGAAACCATCGAGATCATCAAGCGATTGGTGGATGATTCAGAATTTGAGCAATACAAAGAGCGTTTTGGAAAAACAATCATATGCGGCTATGGCCGAATAGATGGTTGGAGTGTTGGCATAGTGGCCAACAATAGACAATTGGTAAAAACGAAAAAGGGTGAGATGCAATTTGGAGGAGTTATTTATTCTGACAGCGCCGACAAAGCTGCGCGATTCATAATGAATTGTAACCAAAAGAAGATTCCACTGCTTTTCTTACAAGATGTGACTGGTTTTATGGTTGGAAGTCGTTCGGAACACAACGGAATTATCAAGGATGGAGCAAAAATGGTCAATGCCATGAGCAATAGCACGGTGCCAAAATTCACAGTAATTATGGGCAACTCCTACGGTGCGGGTAATTACGCCATGTGCGGAAAGGCTTATGATCCCCGACTGATACTCGCTTGGCCAGCAGCTAAGATTGCAGTGATGGGCGGCGAGCAAGCAGCTAAAGTATTGCTGCAGATAGAAAAAGCCTCATTAAAGAAAGAAGGAAAGGAAATTGGTAAGGAGGAAGAAGAACAGTTACTCAAGAAAATTATTGACAGATATAATCATCAGACGACACCTGAATACGCTGCTTCAAGACTTTGGGTAGACGAGATTATTAAACCTACAGACACAAGAAAATGGATCTCTGCCGGCATCCAAGCCGCAAACAATGCTAAAGTGGAACGTTTTAGTGTAGGAGTATTGCAAACATGAAAAGAATATTCGTATTATTATTTGGCCTGCTGCAGCTAACTGCCTGGGCACAAGAACCAGCCAACGACTGGTATTTTGGAGAATTCAATAAGAAAAAGCTTTCCGGCATAGGTCTAGAAGAAGCCATGACCCTTGTTGAAGGCATGGAAGCGGAAAACATTATAGTGGCTGTGATTGACGCCGGTGTTGATGTTTATCATCCAGATCTTCAGGGTCAATTATGGATCAATCAAGATGAAATTGCTGAAAATGGAATCGATGATGACAATAACGGCTATGTAGATGATGTATACGGCTGGAATTTTATTGGAGGCAAAGACAGCTCGGTGGGATTTGACACCTATGAACTCACCAGGCAATATGTAAGTTTAAAAGAGAAGTACGGACTCACTTCTGCCACATCCATAGAAGACGAACAGGAGTACCAAAGATATCTCGCTATTCGAGAAGAATTTAATAAACAGAGAAATGAAGCCAAACAATACTTTGAATTCTTTAAGCAGGTTCAATTGGGCATTTTATCTCTTGAAAAAGTCTATGGAGAAAACATCAGTCTTTCGAATCTAGAGAACCACCAAAGCGGCACTAGAAATGAAGAATTAGCGAGATTGATGTTTTTTGTAACAGCACAGGAAATGAAAGATGGGTATGACTATAAAGAGGTAAAGACCGGGTTTGATGATGCCTATGACCATTATGATTACTTGTTTAATTACGGATACAATCCAGCCTTTGACCCCAGAAATATAGTTGGTGATGATTATGAAAATGTTCGGGAGAAGTATTATGGCAATAATGTGGTTTATTACGGAGAAGACTTTTCTTCACATGGCACGCTTGTAGCAGGAATTATTGCGGCTAATCGCCTGAATGACGAAGGTGCATCAGGCATTTGTCAGAACGCCAAGATCATGAGTTTGAGGGCTGTCCCTAACGGAGATGAAAGAGATAAGGATATTGCCAATGCAATTTATTATGCCGTAGACAATGGTGCCAAAGTGATAAATATGAGTTTTGGCAAAGCCTACGCACATGACCTTCAAGCGGTGAAAGATGCTATCGCCTATGCTAAACAACACCAAGTCCTTTTGATACACGGGGCAGGTAACGAGGCCGAAAACATTGACAAAACTGACAATTTCCCCAACGACTTTGAAGGTGAATATCAAAGTATTTGGTTGGAAGTAGGTGCCTCGTCTTGGGAGAAGTCACCCTATATGCTCGCCAGATTTTCTAATTATGGCAATGAATCTGTAGATCTTTTCGCACCGGGTGTTTCTATATACTCCACCATGCCGGAAAAAGAGTACGATACAAGTGATGGAACGAGCATGGCTAGTCCCGTTGTTGCAGGTATAGCTGCATTGATTTGGAGTTATTTCCCAGAGTATAGCGCCGAGGAGATCAGAGATATTTTAATCCACAGCAGCGTGGACATCAAATGCAAACAGAAGATTCCGGGTTCTAAAAAGAAAGCCAAAGTTGCCATTTTGTCAACTACGGGTGGAATGGTAAATGCTGCAGCTGCCATGCAATTGGCATTGGATCGATCTAAATCTTAAGACTGCTTTTACTGTACATTCGAGATGTTAGGAGAGGAATGGATACACCAAAACCAAATCCGACAGTATATGCGGTATAGCTCGGCAATGGATCTATATCAATGGTGGTAAATGGTTCTTGATCAAAAAATTTGTGCTCTACGATATCCTCTATGACTACAGGGAAACTCGCAAAGTTTAATCCGAAATACACCGAAGCTCCACTTAGGCGATATTCATAACCCAATCCCAATGCATATCTTCCAGTGAACAAACCAATATTGGTGGCATCTCCTTGACTCACTTCGATGAGAGGAAAGCTCACTACAATACCACCCGACTCTCCCACCGATCGTGAAAAATAGGCACTAAGTGCCGGTCTAAAATTAGAAGGTCGGTTATAACTGGCAAGATTGCCCTGGGCGTCGGCAAAATAAGTTGGAGGTCTCTTGGCATAGGTGTGCATTCCCAAACTCAAACCTAGATCTATATGATTTATTGGAGATGTCCAACCAACCTGCTGTACTTCGGGTTCTGGGTTCTCCAATTTATTACTCAAATCGAAGATCAAGGATTCTAAATGTGCTATTCGCTGAAGCAAAGGATCATTGGTCCTAATAGTTCTGCTGGTCTCCGGA
>JAHEKB010000225.1 GCA_024638525.1 Bacteroidota bacterium | reverse complement strand
TTTTCAGTATACGGATTAAAGTGTCCTTCCCGTCCCATCTCGTCAGTATGGGCCTTTTTCGGCGGATCAGTTTTTAGTTTAGCCACAGTTTCTGGCGCAGCAGCAATTTCAGCTTTTAATTGCGGTGGTAAGTTAGCCTCTTGTTTTGCTGTTAGTGCTTTTACTATTGGTGATTTTGGCATCATTTTAAATGCCGTTGCTTTTTTGTAACCCATGTTATCTTCTTTTTATTCTTGTTAGTTCAGTGTTTCTAGTTACGTCCGTATCATCAGGCGCCCATTTTGGAAAAGCTAAAAACCAATCCGCTATAAGTTGCAACCAATTCATCGGAACTGATAATTTATACCTGCTGTTATTTCAAATACTTCTTTATCCCAGTATTTCATATATTCTCCTTCAGCAAATATTCCCCATTTTAAACCGATCTTATATCCGAACACGCCACCAAAATTGTAATCTATCCATTGACCGTCTATAAAGTGGTTTGTGTTTTCAAGCTCATCTGCGAATTGCTCATAAGAAAACATATGGTCGCCAATTATATGTGTGTGCCAAGGCATTATACTTGACCAACCGTGAAACCAAAAGTCTTCTGAATAGTAATAGTAGTCTACACCCGCAATAGCTGATAAGGAGCCTAATATGCCTACTTCATCAAGCCTTGCTTGGTTGTAGTCGTTTACAATACCGCCATATATGTACTGCCTAAAATCACCGTCGGTATCAGCGACCTTAACATCGTTAATGTCGCACCAGTACCAATCAAAATTATCTACAACGCCGTCTAAGTCAAAGTCAATATCGTAAGGCACGTCTTTGTATCCATACTCATGAGCTAGATCCCACCATGCGTTTCTTTGCAAATAGTTTTCTATTGGGTTATAACCATATGCTTGATGCTGTCTTCCAGCAATACCAATACTAAAATCTAAAGATCCTATATGCTTACGCAGTCTGGTTTCTATTTGAGAATAGTTCAGATTTACTAATCCCTGGTTAAAAACCTCAGCTTTTACCATCCACCCTTTTGCTAGGTATCTGAGAAAGTATCTTTGTGATATGTAGTCGTTACCTTGTTGACGCCCTCTATCATATTGAGCTAAGTACTCAAACCCCTCAACCGCCCCAACTGTCGCATACAAAGATGTGGTTGACTGGTTGTGGCCATCGTAAAACGGGTTTTGACGCTTTTCGTAATCGTATCTAGCTACACGTCTAATACCAAAAGTATAGCGGTAGTCAAATGGATTTTCAATAGTAACGTCCATGACATCGCCGTCTTGGGATACAAAGTATTCTTTTTGCGCTTCCATTGTAGAACCGCCGTAAATACTAGTATACAAAGTACTATACTTTAAAATCCCCTGGCCAAATGCCGATGTCGATATAAAAAATGTAATCAGTAACGCTCTCATATTAAAATTTGTTTGCGCCGGTAAGCTTGTCTACTTCTTTTTGTATTTCTTTAAACGGTACATCTAAAGATAAACTTAAACCTGCTTCCCACCTTTTTATTTCTTTCCCGTTCTTATAAAGTATCAATGTAGGTACAGAACGTATGCCCTCCGCTGCTTTAATAGATGCATCATCATCAATCCACGCACTTACCACCTTTACGTCTTTCAGTTTCTCAACTGGTTCGTAATTATTAGCCTCATTAAATTTAGCATTAAAGTGCACAATAGCAATGCCTCTAATCTTGTAATCTTCAGAAATAGTTGCTGAGGTTAACAACAGCGCGGTAGCAAGTAGTAAATATTTCATATCATCTTAGTTCAAATAGTCTTTCCTCCATTTTATCAAGTTGTGCCTTAATATCTTCTACGTCTTTTTGAGTGTTCATTATGGTTTCTCTAACCAACTGATCTTTCAAATCGTATTCCATTCTGCCAACTTCAGGGGCTGGTAACAACTTTGCCTCCTGCACCTCCGCACGAAGATCAAAATAACCTAACGTTACAACGCCTACACCAGCAATGATAACACCTATTGTTTTTAAGGATAGTCCTACTACTGTGTTTTCTGAAATTTCTTTTGCCATGCTATTTAAAGTACTTGTATTTTGTTCTGCCTTCTTTTTTGTAGGCTACTAATCTTTCCCCGCGGTTTGCTTGGTTATCAACGTAAGAAACATGCACCCAATCCGGTTCATCTTCCGTACCAAATTCCCATATTAGCTGATCAAAGTCAGTGTGCTCGGAAATATAATGAAATAGTTCTTTGTTGGTCAGCCCACCGAATGTGTGAGCATCTAAGTCAAGAGCTTGACCTTTGGAATGTTGTGAGGTTTTGCTTCCACCAATGCGCTCATTAAGAGCTTCACTGCGGTATCCGGAAGTTACGGCAATAGGGTTTTTAAAATAATTACGCGCTGGTTGGAAGATGTTTAGTGCAATTGCCTTTAAATTTTCTAAATGTTCTATTGTAGGCTCATTACCGATGCCACATCTCTTTGCTGTGGTTGATTTAATTACCTCAGCAACGCTTAAGTTGTCTGATAATTTCATTATTATTTATTTCTTTTTTCCGCTAAATACTTATTCATCCAAGCGCTTTTCTGTGCATAACTCATTCCCTCGGTTTGTTTTTCTATGAATTCTGCTTCTGCGGCCTTGCTTGCGGCTTTATTAGCTTTTCTAGTTTCTTTCGCTTTTTTAGTTCCCGCTTCTTTCCGCTCTTTCTTAGCGGCTTCTTTAATAGCTTCAGCGTTTTCTTCTATAGCACCTACGTCCCATGTTTTCCAGCCTAAGCCTAATGCTATACGCTGCCACGCTTTGTTACGCGCATCAAATGCTTCACTTATAGAAGTAAGTTCATCAACCACACGATCAAGCGGTACACTAAAAGAGGCGGACAAAACCTTACCTAGTATCGTCCAGTTAGGACCTAAGTCTAATCTTCCGTCTGCCGTTACTCCCCAGCCACGCGCTGCAATTTCGTCTTTCTCAAACTTTCTTGTTTGAATAGCACTATGTACTTTACGAGCTTTAGAACCAATAGGCGGTGATATATCAAATAAAGACAATACAGTGTAAGCGTGGTTTGACATAAAACCTTTTTTCTCTTGCTTATCGTATTCTCTAATAACGTTTTTAACAGTGGAGAACACAGCGCCGTATACACCGGAACCGCGAAGCAAGGTATCGAGCATACTGTTTAACACTCTAGCTATCTTAGCCTCTTCTTTTGCGTTTTTCTTATCTAATTCAGCAGCAGTAAGATCTTCGTCGTCGTCATCAAACCCTGGTAGCATAGCGAATAAAGCGCTTTGTAACGATGAGAATATAAAGTTTTGAATCGCTCCGTAATAAGTAATTCTTGCTACTTTGACTCTCCAGTCACCGCGGCCGTTAATAATATCTAACGCGTCCTTCTTCATTAAACGCGTCATTTGCATAGGCGTATTTTGGAAAGCAAATACAAGACGACCAAGGTTACTTCTTTGCACTTGAGAAACTAGCGCTGGATCTGAGGACTGCTGTGTTTCATCTGATATCTTAGAAAAGTCTAAGAAAGCTTGTTCCTCCGCGGCCTTCTGAGACATGCCCTCCTTAATGTAAGTATTAACACGATTGCGGTAAAAAGTAGCACCCCCAGACGCGATA
>JAHEKB010000224.1 GCA_024638525.1 Bacteroidota bacterium | reverse complement strand
AGGTTTCTGTTCCAAAGAATTGGCCTATATCGTTGGCGACGGCGGCAGAGTAATTGCCGTAGATCGCTCTAAAGCCTTTATCAGATTTTTAAAGGAAATGAGTAATCTGCACGAATTGAACATTGAGGCCATAGCTGCGGATTTCAAGGATTTAAAGCTCAAAATTAATAGCTTGGATGGAATGTACTGTCGATGGGCACTGGCATGGGTCAAAGAACCACGAGTCATTTTGAACAAAGTATATGGTGCATTGAAACCAGGAGGTCGAATGGTGTTGCACGAATACTACGACTGGTCTACTCATCAAACCAATCCTTCCATGCCTTCGCTTTCAAAAGCCATTTCAGCCTGCTTGAGAAGCTTTAAAGAACAGGAAGGCGATATAGACGTGGGAAAAGATCTGACCATTATGCTGGAGGAAATTGGAATGAAAATCATCAGTACACGCCCAATGATGAAGATGGCAAGACCGAATGAATTGACCTGGCAATGGCCAAGGTCATTTTATAATATCTACCTGCCTAAACTGGTTAGTATGGGTTATTTGGAACAAGATACCGTAGACTCAGCATTACAAGATGTCTTGAAATTGGAAAGAGACGAAGGAAGTACCTTGTGCTGTCCTTTGCTCATAGAAGTTATCGCAGAAAAAGTATAAGGCAATTCCATCTTTTGCTCCTCTCATTTATTATAACTTCTGCTTTTACTCTAGATCACTAAATCAAATACCCACATTCAAGGAGCTCAACTTTTGTTTAAGGCGTTTTAAATCAATCACTTTGATTCCACTGGAATTCTTTCAAGTGCGTTTTAATTCAGTATGTTTCTAAAGATGCGCCGGATGAAGAATTTCCCTTTTGGTTAGATTATAAAACTTGAAATATAATAGCATAGGCAGAATCACCTCTGTTGATATTTATAAAAATCATATAGAAAACCATAAGGCCTATAGCCGCTGATTCTAGTGTGAGAAGGAATAGTTAAAATTGCATATGATAATAAAATCCATGGATGCATTAAAAGACTTAAACGACGGTATTTCTTCACTCCGCTAAGGCAGTGATCAGATCTGAGCTTTGGAATATTGAATCTCAAATAGCTAGAAGCAGCTTTCACACTATGGGTCAAATGCTAAAGGATCAACTCCAATGGCCTGAACCGGCTGAAAGTCATAAAGACATGGAAAAAAGATATAGAAAAGAAATATGAATCAATACATAGATCACCTGCTTGCCACTATAGATTATCGCTTTCGTGTGGCTACTGAATATTCTGGAGAATCTCTTGGTACATTTGATGCTGGCGAAGGAGTTAGATTGCCCAAGGAAATCGTTTACCACATGTTTGAGGTACTCTTATACGCAGATTACAGATTCCTGGGTGCCAAGAAGGCAGAACACAGGCCTGAAGTGTTATCCATGGTTGAAGAAGAGCACCGTTTTTTAGCTAAAGTAGAAGCGATAAGGCACAAGATCAAAGGGATGGAATTGCCATTTGATCACATCAAACCTATGATACAAGGGCCTTTGGCGGATGTACTTACCCATATCGGGCAGCTCGCGATGCTTTCGCGACTCCACGGTCATCCTATCAAGGGGCAGAATTACTCGCGTGCGGAATTATAACAGTATAGCTCAGCAAGAAATTTTATCTACTCTCCGCTGGTGACGGCCACCCTCAAATTCTGTCATTAAATATGCATCTAATACCGCAAATGCCTCTGATTCTGTTAGAAATCTTGCTGGTATGCAAAGAACATTGGCGTTGTTGTGTTGCTTTGTCAGTGCTGCAATTTCAGGTGTCCATGCTAGTCCAGCCCTGACTCCTTGATGCTTATTTGCAGTCATGCACACACCATTTCCACTTCCGCAAATTAGAATTCCAAAATGTGCAGCGCCTGACTCTAAGTCTTTGGCAACCGGATGAACAAAATCTGGATAATCCACAGATTCTTCTGTGTCTGTGCCGTGATTGATAAAATCAAACTGCTCTGATAATCGCTCCATCACTTTGAACTTCAAGGCTGTTCCGGCGTGATCGTTGCCTATAGCTACCATGGGTTTACTCATAGTTCTTCTCTACTCGGCGGGCAATATATATCCCAAGTTCATATAAGAGGAAAATCGGTAATGATAAAATTATTTGACTCGCAATGTCCGGTGGTGTGATAATGGCAGACAACGCTAGTATAAGCACCAGAGCCAATCTTCTGTATTTCTTGAGAATAGCACTTCCAACCAAGCCACTTTTAGCCAAGAAATAAATGACCAAAGGAAGCTCGAACATCAGCCCAGCTCCCATGCTTAACATGGCAACAAATTTCACGATGCTATCCACGGTAAACTTATTCTCTATGACATTACTCAAAGTGTAATTCCCCAAAAAATTAACTGAGATGGGTACAATCACGAAATATCCAAAGAGTAAACCACTAAAGAACAATAGAGTACCACTGCCAATTGCGATACCACTGTACTTGCGTTCTGTGGCCTTCAGTGCGGGTTTGACAAATCGATAGATCTCAAACAGTATGTATGGTAAGGCAATGGCTAAACCTCCCACAAAGGAGATAAAGATGTGCTGAAAAAACTGGCCGGTAAGCGCCAAATTTTGAACAATAAAACTCAATTCACCAACGCATATTCGATCGCTGTTATATAAATAATGGCTGAGATCACAGATTCTTTGATAGGTCCAAAAGTCTGCCTGTGTAGGACCAAGTAGTATGGTATCAAAAATGAAAGTGCCAAAGCTAAAAGATATAATCGCTCCGATAAAAATGGCGATTAGAGAACGAATGATGTGCCATCTGAGCGCTTCCAGATGTTCAAAAAAGGTCATTGAAGCCTCTTTTTTATCTACATCAATTTGATCTAATGCCATTCTAATCTAACATTCCGCCGCATACGCTCAATACTTGGCCGGTGATATATGCACTTTGGTCACTGCCTAGAAAAATGCAAGCATTGGCCACATCTTCTGGAGTGCCTCCCCTTTTCAAAGGTATATTGTCTGTCCACTGTTTCAGCGCCTCCTCACCCAATTCAGCTGTCATCTCAGTTTCTATAAAACCAGGGGTGATAGCATTACATCTAATGTTTCTGGAGCCTAATTCCTTAGCTATTGATTTAGTGAATCCTATAATCCCTGCTTTTGAAGCAGCATAATTAGACTGACCGGCGTTGCCCATAACCCCTACAACAGAGGACATATTGATTATGCTTCCTCCTTTGGCTTTCAAAAAGTTTCTGACACTGGCTTTGGTGAGATTGAAAACCGATTTCAGATTGACTTCCATAATCTCATCCCATTGCTCTTCGCTCATTCGCATCAAAAGGTTATCCCTAGTGATACCCGCATTGTTTACCAATATTTCAAAAGCGCCAAATTCCTCTACCACTGAATCTACAAGTTCTTGTGAAGACTCAAAACTCGCTGCGTTGCTCTGAAAGCCCTTTACCTTTACACCATATTTTTCACTGAGTTCTTTTTCAAGTGCATTTGCTTTTTCCACTGAACTGGCATAGCTGAACGCAATATTGCACCCTTGTGCAGCAAAATGCTCTGCGATGCCTTTGCCTATTCCTCTACTGGCACCAGTAATGATGGCTGTT
>JAHEKB010000034.1 GCA_024638525.1 Bacteroidota bacterium | reverse complement strand
GCAGTATAGAAGATATATCTACCATCCGCGCTGACACTGAAAGCTCCTTCGTTTTCCACCGTATTGATGGGCGGTCCAATGGTCTGGGATTGTTGCCATTCTCCATCTTTTTTTTCAGCCCAATAAATATCCTCGTTCTGTCTTTGATAAGGCAAACTAGCATCTCTTGAGGTAAAAAAGATGGTATTGCCGTCTATGGTCAAGGCAGGAGAATATTCTTCAAGTCTGCTATTAACCCCAGAGCCTAGGTTTATGGCTTCAATTTCACTTGCCTCTTTCATTGCTCGCCGGCTGAATGCGATATTCTTCAGACGGCGCTCAGCAACATCTGTGTATTTGTCGGTAGTTCCAGCTTCGCGTACAAAGAAGCTGTAATAGTATTCGCTTGAATCCAATTGCTCCTTATTAAAGTAGAGGTTTCCCAATTCGTAGAGTGCAAATACATGCCCGGGCTGATAATTTAATACGGTTCTATATGCCGAAATGGCCTGAGGCTTGAGGCCTTGAACTTGATAGGTCTTTGCAAGTGCATCCCAAGCATCAACATAGGAAGGATGCTTCCTTAGTGCTTGTTTGAACAAATCTTCAGCCTTGGCGTATTCAGCAAATTGATAAGCATTATAGCCTTCGTTGAACAATTTTTGAGCCTTTGAAGGAATTTTAGCTTGTCCACTCACGGTCTTTTGTTGACCACAAGAGGCCATAACCAGCATTAAGATGAAGGGTAATAATTTAACTGTAGTTCTTTTCATATTCCAATACACTTACATTCTTGATTTCCCCATTGTCTAATTGAAACCTGAGCATGGTTCTCTTTTTGTGAAAGCCTTTATTACCAATGGCTCCGGGGTTCAAATGCAAAAGATTTAACCGCTTGTCTCTGACCACTTTAAGGATATGGGAGTGACCACAGATATAGATATCTGGACGCAGTTTCTCCAATTTCGTTCTCACTTCTTTATAATATCTGCCCGGATATCCGCCGATATGTGTCATATAGATTTTCAAACCTTCAATTTCAAAGAACAACTCTTTGGAAAAGCTCTTTCTTATCTCCAATCCATCAATATTGCCATAAACTCCTCTAATAGTAATAGATTTAGGCAAATTGTCCAACAGATTAACATCGCCCCAATCTCCGGCATGCCAAAGTTCATCGGCCTCTGATAATGCACGATCTAAGGCTTTGTCCCAATACGAATGCGTATCCGAAATAAGAAGAATACGCTTCATATTTACTAGAAGGGTAATTCTTCGTCTTCGTCACTAAAACTCATACCGACTACATCTTGTGCGTCGGGCAAGGATTCGGTCTGTTGGGGTGCTGGATTCTGAGTCAAAGGCTCAATTCTCCAGGCTTTAACGTCCGTATACCAGCGGTTGTTGAATTCACGGGATTCTATATTCACGCCAACCTTCAAAGAGTCATTGACCTGATAATTTTTTAGCTCATCGATTTTCTCATTCCAGCAACAAATGCAAACCTTTTTTGGATATTGCTCATTGGTCTCTAAAACGAATTCCTGTTTTCTCCATGGTCCTCTGGCACTTACACCTTCTTGCAGACCTAGAATCGTTACGATTCTTCCTTCTAATGTTGGGCTTTCCATCTATATGGCAAGCTTATAATTTCTTTTCCAATGCCGCCATTTGTTCCTTGAGTTTTTTTAAACAATTTTTGAGGCTTGGATGCAGTCATCGCTTTCCTCTTTGCAGCTGTGGTCAGTTTTTGGGGGTCACTCCAATTGGGACTGGTTAATGTAGCAGTAATAGAAGCTAGTCTAAGCAAAGATGCAAGGCATGCATTTATGCTGGCACTGGGAGGTTCAATTCCTGAGATACCCTATACTCTTATTGCGATTTATGGTGCATCATACCTCGCAGAATTGGAAGAATACAAAGCTTCATTGGCTATAGGAGTGGGTGTTATCCTCCTTGGACTCGGAATATATTTTTTATTCAAAAGGGTACCTTCACAATCCATCAGTGATCAGAGTGTAGAAACAAGACATGCCGGTTATTTCGGAAGAGGTCTAATTCTGGCCCTTCTCAATCCTCAATTGATCTTTTTCTGGTCAGGTATACTCATTCTGCTTGAAACGGGTTCCATCAACTTTGGGAGCAATCCACAATTGATCGATTTCAATGCTGCAGGATGGATTTCACCGCGACTATCATTTGCTTTTGGAGCGGCTTTTGGTGCATTGCTGATTTTGTGTATTTATATTCTGCTTGCCATTAAGTTTAGAGACAAGATTTCCGAAAAACTCAATCATCGCATAAACAAATTGGTTGGAGTATTCTTTGTAGCATTAGGTTTGTATTCAATAATAAAGAATGTCATTTAAACGCTTGATCTCAGCTTTTTTACTCTTTATCCTATATGCTACCGGTTTTGGGCAATCATACCAATGGAGACATTTAGGACCTTTCGAAACACCTCAGAGCACAGTAGACAGTGGATGGAATACACCCACGGGTATAGGCTGGATTGAGAGCTTATGGGTATCAGAGGATCAACTGACTCTCTACGCAGGAACCATTACATCTGGTTTGTACAGGAGTATTGACGGAGGCCAACATTGGAAACTCATCTCCGAGCAGGGAACGCTCTATGGCATTCTTGATATCATGCAGACCAAAAAAGAACTTTGGGTAAGCACCGGTTTGACACATTATGAAGAAGATTTAGGGATAGGTATTCGGAAATTGGAGAGGGATTCAACTACTTGGTCTTCAGGAGGCTTGGATTTCAAACCCAATCAACGTCAAGCCATATGGGCATTGGAATACCTAACTAAAAAGTGTTTTTTGGCCGCTGGTCCTGAAAGGATATATAAAACGGAGGATGGTGGAAAGAACTGGAGCGAAGTCTACGGTCGGGATCAAATGAATTTCCGTACTATACTCAAGGCCAAGAAAGCTAAGAAATGCTTTGCCGCAGGCAGTCGTTTGTTGCTTTCAGAAGATGCCGGGGACAGCTGGAATGATATCACAGATCGATTGACCTTGAATAGAGCATATACCTCCAAGCCTAAGATTATTCAAAGGATAGCAATATGTGAAGATCCCAATAGGAAGAATCGCTTTTTAGCCTGTTATAGTTATGGTGGGTTTACCTATGTGGATCAGAGTACCGATGGCGGCGAGAATTGGGAGCAATTGTACCGGCACAGGAAAATCCGAAGATTGGATATACACCATGCAGAGATTGCCATTGCACCCGGGAACTCAGATATTGTAGTTATTGGTGCGGTCAAGTCCTACCTTAGTAGGGACGGAGGAAAGAGCTTCGAACAAATGACCTTCCCTCTGTATAAAAGTCCTCAATTTGCTCATGACGATATACGGTCAGTCTTCTTATTGGATAGTTTAAACTTTTATTTGGGAACTGACGGGGGTGTTTTTCATTCTGCCGATGGTGGACGAAGCTGGAAGGACTTAAATGGCCGAGGCCTTTGCGGTGTAATGGCATATGGACTAGGAATCAATGGTGATAGAATATTGTTGGGATGTCAAGATCTCGGTTATCTGGAGTTCTCCAATGGAGAATGGAAGAATTTAGGCGAGATGTACGGAGATGGTGGAGATGTTCTATTGCGCAATGATAAGGTTTACAGCATATTGGGTGGAAACCTGAGAGTCAGCAGAGCACTAGACTACAAGCCCGTCAGATCAGAATACCCAAGAACGCGCATGCATCCATTTACAGCTAAATTGATACCCGAACCCAATAATGATGAGGGCTTGTATTATTTAGGTGATCACTTGTACCATTTTGATGGACAAAGCTGGGCTAAATTAAGTGAAAGCCTTGATAATAAAGGATATAAGGCTAAAGCCTTTGACGTCAATCGCACGGAAAGTGGTCAATTGTATTTTGCATTTGACCAACCCACCTGGGATCATCCAGACTTTCAGGGTAAATTTTTTCAAAGCCGCGATGGAGGTATGAACTGGAAAAACATTACTTCTAACTTACCCATACTCAAATGGAGGTACATCACTTCAATCAGCAGCCATCCAGTGAGAAATAATGAAGTTGTAGTTAGTCTTGGAATTATGGATCAAGACGAGGTTCACAAAGTGTATAGGTCTTTAGATGGGGGAGAGAAGTGGGAAAACTGGTCCGAAAGTCTGCCGCCATTGGAGACCTTTAAAATTGAACACATTCCCGGTTCTGAGAGCGGTGTGCTGCTTGCATGTGTGGATGGCCTCTATTACCGAAATAATGAGATGAGTAGTTGGAAAGCCATAAGAGGTGATATCCCACGCATTGCCATTCGAGATTTTGAATTTGACATGGATAGCGGCATACTGTATGTTGCCACCTATGGCAATGGATTGTGGTCCTTGGAGCTGAGCTCTGAAATGCAGACAAAATAGAGCAGCCTTATCACAATGTTCCCGGCCTAATTATCCAGGCATCACTTTGCACCTTTAGGGTGTTTCTCAAGTGATTAAGTGCTTCCAACTCATTACTCCCAGCTTCAAAGCCGATTCGAAAGAGTTGTGCATTGAATTGGTATATATGCAGTTGATCAAGCTCTTTGTTCCACCGGCTCCAACTGCGGTATGCATCCTCATAGTTTCTCGCCGACCCTACAATAACATAAAATTGGCCCTGCTCAGGAGCAAGTACACCTTCTTTTAAACTGGGCTTTCTATGAGCCACAGAGTCGGATTCATCCTGTTCTAGACTGTATATGGTCTCAAGAGAATCCCGGGGACTTCTCTGGTCAATCACCTTTACAATCTCCAGTGACTTAAGGGCTTTCATATTAACCACAAAAGATACTCCCGCTTCCAAACTGAGTTTTTGATCTTCAAATCCCTCAGCCATTACTGTGATATAAGCTGCTTCATTGGTCTTTGGTAGTTGAAAAGAAATGTTTCCATTTCGGACTTTGACATATTGTCCTTGTGTGTGATCACCAATTAAGGCGATGGCAGCAGACAGCGGTCTTTTGCGTTCATCCAAAACCAAACCTGAATAATTTGTCAGCGGCTGTGGAGTGCTAAGTTCTACAACGTAACTCAATCCGTCTGAATACCTATTTACCAAATAGCTGTCGTTTTGAAGCACAGCTATAGCTAGTTCATCTTCTGCTGTATTGAGGCGGCGTTCATTGAAGAGGACATAATTAAAGTCATCGATTACCTTATATCTATAAAGATCAAAACCGCCCTTAGTTGGGTATCCATTTGAACTAAACCTTAGCCACTCACCTCTGATATTTGGAGAGATTTCGTCTTTGGCTGTATTTAGATTGGAGCCCAGATTTATAGCTTCTTGAAATTTACCTTTTACCAAATAACTCAGATAGAGATCATAACCTCCATGCCCGCCTGAGGCGTTCGATGCGAAATATAAAATGGAATTTTCTTCATCGAAATAAGGGGTGATATAACTCGCCTCAGTCTTCTTGAATTTGATGACCTTTGGATCACTCCAACCTTCGCTAGACCTGTGTATGACATAAAGTTGGCTGTTATCACCGCTAACTCCCATAGCAATTACCGCACTGAAGCCGTCATTAAAAAAACTTATTCCATAATGCTTCAAACTCGGACCAGCAGCCAACATCAACCGCTCGTCACCAGTTGAACCACACGCAAAATCCAGACCTAAGATATGTCCTTGCTTACTACCGTAAATGGAAGCTTTGTGATGAATAAGGCCATACCAATTTTCTGTAGAAGACAAGACCCTTGACAAAGGCACTCTCATCGTATCTTTCCTGTATATGGCGCTAACCATATCGGCAATGGGTCCGTATTCGTTTCCGCTTAGTCTTAAATATTCCTGGAAAAATTCTCTTGCTAAGGACGACTTGGATCTATGCATTAGACCATTCGCAAAGCAGAGAAAATCAAGTGCTTGAAATTCCTGTGATTCCAAAGCTTTGAGAAATAGAGCATTGGAGCTATCATAATTTGAACGATTGTATTGATGATGAGCAGAACTCAATAAATCATTGCCATAAGTCTGGGGCCTATTTAAATTTGGATGCTGGCCAAACACCAGCTGAATACTCAGAATTAATAGCAAGAAAACCGCAGCTCTACGCATGACACAAAGAAAACCTTTTTTTCAGTGCTGGAATTATGGGGCATCTTTAAATTGCTTGCGAAATCAGATAAGCGGCAGACCAGGCTGCTTGAAAATTAAAGCCACCTGTGACGGCATCTATATTTAGTACTTCACCGGCGAAGTATAAATTGGGAAGACTTTTGGCACTAAAGTCTTTGAGGTCAATCTGATCCAAGCTCAATCCTCCAGCAGTAACAAATTCTTCTTTAAAGGTGCTCTTACCCTTAATGTGCACAATTGTGTTGTGCAGTTCTTCAGCTAGTGCATTGATTTTCTTTTTACCCAGTTCAGCACCATTGATGTACTCCGTCAATCCGGCCCTATGACACAATAGCTTATAGAGTCTTTTGGGCAGTGAATGGAACTTGAAATTGGCCACCTGAATTTTAGGGTTTAGTTCAGCTTCCCGTTTTATCAATGTGTACAGTTCATCACTGTTTTTATCGGGCATCCAGTTGATGTGCAAATCAAATTCGTAATTCAAGGATTTCATCTCAGCGGCTTTCCAGGCTGATAGCTTTAAAACAACTGGCCCACTGAAGCCTTGATGTGTAATGAGTAAAGGACCCTGATATTGGCTATTATCGCCCAAACCTATTCGAACTGAGGGCAATGAGACGCCACTCAGCTCTGCAAAACTTTTATCTTGTGATTTGAATGTAAAAAGCGAAGGAGAAGGATCTATACATTTTAGCCCCAATTCAGATAATAGGGTCCATATCTGTGAGTTGCCTCCTGTGCATATTACCACATGTTTAGCCTTGATCTGCACATCTTTAAAATGCAATAGCCAGGCCTTGTCAAGCTGTTCCATTTGTTTTAGTCTAGCGCCGGTGTTTAAACCGATCTCGAGTTGTTTACAGCTGTTGAGAAAGAGATCATAAACGGATTGTGAGCTGTTGGATTGAGGAAACACTCTACCATCAGGCTCCGTTTTCAAGTCAAGACCACGCTCCCTGAACCAATTCTGTGTTTCTTGACTACCAAATTGCGTGAAAATTGGAGCGAGTACCGCATGGCCTCTTGGGTAGTGCTCAGCAAGTTGGCTGGGGTCTGTGATTTCATTGGTTAGATTGCATCTTCCTCCTCCCGAAACTAAAACTTTTGACAAGAATTTCGAGCTTGCTTCAAAGATTTCAATCTTCAAAGAAGGCCTTCTTTCTGCTAAATTTATTGCCGCAAAGAAACCGGCTGCTCCACCTCCAATGATTGCTACGTCAAGCATCACATCAAGAAGAATTCAATGGTCTCATCCACCAATTGAGCGAAGGCCAATGGAATCTTTTTCTCGCGCAGTGGATGATGAGTATTAAATACGTGATCCGCCCCTTCAATTATCAATTTGATGGAATGCTGCACAGCGAGGTAAATTTGCTCAGCTTCAGAGGAAGAAACGACATTGTCCTTATCTCCATGCACGATCAATAAATCTTGCTGAAGCTCTTCTACTCTTTCCAAAACATTGAACTTACCCCTGTGGGTAAGAAGGTCTAAATAGAAGTTGTAATTCAAAGGCATATCTTGACCGGTTCTGCTATTTGGAATCACAATATGACCTTTTTGCTCCCAGACCTTGGGGTCAGCCATATTTAAATAACGATCCAAATCAGCAACTGCCGCCCAGCTTGCACATTTATTAATGCGAGGATCTGAAGCAGTTTTAAGCAGAGCAATGCTCCCTCCTAAACTGTGTCCAATAACAAAGAATCTACCATCCCAATTAAATGGGAACTGTTCGGCTTTATTTTCTACAAAGTCCATGACAAGACCCAATTCAGCCAGCTGCTTGCTCAAGTCATTGTTGGCAAATGCATCTAAATCTACAAATTCTGTAGGCTTTGCCGGGCTAGTTCCATTGTGCGAAAAATTGAATTTCAAGAAAGGAATGCCTTTGTGAGCAAAAATCTGAGCTGCCAATGGCCAGGCGCCCCAATCTTTAAATCCCTTAAATCCATGTAAAAAGATGCAAATGGGTACTTCATCCTTATATGAAGCATAAGTCAGATCCGCTGAAATCAGCTTTTCGTTGCTGCCTTTAAGCGTATAGCTCTTTTGCTCTATCACTACTTGAGCTTATTGAAGGTCTCCTGCGGATCAAATTTTCTGGCTTCTTTGCCCTTTGCATAGAAATTAATCTTGAGCAGATAAATGGTTTTTTGAGGTCTGTTTTGTGCCATTACTGGCACTTTACCAATGGCATTAACCACATCTTGTCCCTTTATAACATGACCAAAAACCGTATGCCTACCGTTGAGCCAGGGTGTCGCTACATGGGTAATAAAAAACTGGCTACCATTGGTTCCGGGGCCTGCATTGGCCATAGAAAGTACTCCGGGACCGCCGTGGGTGAGGCTATCGACAATCTCATCTTTAAATCGATAACCCGGGCCGCCCATACCTGTACCCGATGGATCACCGCCTTGAATCATGAAATTATCAATCACTCTGTGAAAAATGGTTGAGTCATAAAAGGGCTCGCCTTTGCTCTTGCTTGTATTGGCGATATCCCCTTGAGCCAGTCCCATAAAATTGGCCACGGTCAATGGGGTGGCTTTGTATTCCAATTCGAGGTAAATACTTCCCATGGATGTCTCTATCTCGGCATAGAGTCCATTTCCAAGATCCATTTCCTTAATCACCTTCTTCAAGGGTTTCTTCTTTTCTTTCTTGTGAAGATCAAAAGAAGAGGCCAGAATGGTTAATAGAATCAATGACAGTATCGAGAATGATTTCATGTGGCAAATTTATCAACGCGGCTTGATTAATGAGTTAATTTTGCAGCCTTTTATGAGTCTTTCACTGGAAATAGACAAACGCAAGACCTTTGGCATCATTTCTCATCCGGATGCTGGTAAAACGACCTTGACTGAGAAATTATTGCTGTTCGGTGGTGCCATTCAGACCGCAGGAGCAGTAAAGAATAACAAGATAAAAAAAACGGCTACTTCTGACTTTATGGAAATTGAGAAGCAGAGAGGGATCTCTGTGGCTACATCTGTCATGTCATTCCATTACCGCGACAAGATTGTAAATATCTTGGATACCCCCGGACACAAGGATTTCGCCGAGGATACCTATCGAACTCTTACTGCGGTAGATTCGGTTATTCTGGTTGTGGATGCGGCAAAGGGTGTAGAGGCCCAAACCCGAAAGTTGATGCAGGTGTGTAGAATGAGAAATACGCCAGTAATCATATTCGTCAACAAGTTGGACAGGGAGAGCAGGGATGCTTTTGATCTCTTGGACGAGCTCGAAAATGAGCTGAGCATCAGCACTAGACCCTTGAGCTGGCCCATCAATAGTGGACGGCTTTTCAAAGGGGTGTATTTGCTCTACAATGATTCTCTAAATCTGTTTGAGGGGGATAAAACTAAGAAAGCCGTAGAATATAAAAAGATAGAGAACCTTTCCGATCCTCGCTTAGATGATATGGTCGGCAAGGAAGATGCAGATAATTTAAGAGAAGAGGTAGAATTGATTCAAGGGGTTTACGAACCCTTTGATGAGCAGCTTTATAAAGAAGGATTGTTGGCGCCGGTTTTCTTTGGCTCGGCTTTGAACAATTTTGGGGTTCAAGAGATGCTGGATACTTTTATCGATATAGCTCCAGGACCTCAAGCACGCGAAACCAATCTGCGTGAAGTAGCTCCGGAGGAGGAGAAATTAAGCGGATTTATTTTTAAGATTCATGCTAACTTGGATCCTAATCACCGAGATAGAATTGCATTTCTCAGAGTGTGTTCTGGTACTTTCGAAAGAAACAAATTTTATCACCACCCTAGGCTTCAGAAGAAATTGCGCTTTGCAAATCCCTATACTTTCTTAGCTAGCAGCAAGGATATCATTGAAAAAGCCTATCCAGGAGACGTAGTTGGTCTTTATGATACGGGGAATTTCAAAATAGGAGATGGACTAACTGAGGGTGAGGAGCTTCAGTTTGTGGGGATACCGAGTTTTAGCCCTGAACTTTTTCGCGAAGTAATCAATCTAGACCCAATGAAATCAAAACAATTGGAGAAGGGCATTGATCAACTTACGGATGAAGGAGTGGCTCAATTGTTTAGGCAACAACCGGGCAATAGAAAGATCATTGGAACAGTTGGAGAACTTCAGTTTGAAGTAATTCAGTATCGCTTGAAACACGAATACAATGCATCCGCCAGATTTGATTCCCTGGCGTACCACAAGGCCTGTTGGATGACGGGTGAAGAGGCTGAGATTAAAGAATTTATCAAGTATAAGCCTCAAGATGTTGTAAGGGACAAAGATGGCAACCTTGTGTTTCTAGCTCAAACTGCTTTTATTTTGGATATGGCCAAGCAAAACAATCCCAATATAGAGTTTCACGAAACTTCTGAATTTAAGACCTTTAGTGAGGAATGAGTTCAATGCGCAAAGTTCCCTTTGCTTCCTCGCTGTACTCTAAGAGATAGAATTGGTTCTGCCAACGGTAAAAGTTATAAATCAGTTCACCCGGCCCCAATTTTGAATTGACGGATTTCTGTTTGATTTGGGCAATCACAGGAGAGTGGTGAGATGGCAATACAGCCATTTCATGCAATGAACTGCTCGCAAAATATGACCAGTCGTCATTCATCAACCTGAGCTTTGACGTACTGGCGCATTCTCTTAATCCACGGCGGTTATACTCAAAGAAATTGAAATGATCCTGACCACCGACTATACCTTGATGCTGCCCTTTTTTATCTAAAGTTATGAGGTATTTGTTGTGATAAAGCACCCCTCGCACTTCATGAACACTCAAAAGCAGGCTCCCCTCTAGATCTTCCTTAATATCGATTACAGCAGCCCGGCTTATCTCATTCTTGCTGATCATACCTTCAAAAAATTGAAAGGGAATCTCATTGAAATAGACCAATTTTAGGTCCCGGTCAAATTTGGCAATCCAGAAGCCAATGAATCCTTCACTCAATTTAGTGGTTGGGTAGCCTCCACTAAAGGAATGATCTAGTTTCCCTATGGCATATACATGTTCTCCCTGAGAAGAGAAATACAGTAGCCTATTGTCAACTGTTGAATTATAGGTGAAACTACCGAAGCTCAATTCTAGCTCATAGTACATTTCCTCGTTATCTCGATTATTTAGACCATCCTTTCGCAAATCTAAATGCATGATTTTGTGATCTTTACTGGCCTTATATCGATAGCTATAAGTGTGGTCTGCTTCTTCATCAATCCATCCAAAGCGCATTTCTTCTTCGATGTTTACGCTTATACTATCCCTTTTTACCTCCTTGTTTTTGTCAATGCTCAACCATCTTCTCTCACCATCTTTGACAATATGTGTGCGTCCGTCAAATGCGAAGACCTTATGGTCTTTGTCTTGTTCAAGATGAATGTCCAACTTATTCTCTGAGATAAGGAAACCTGCTTCGGCGTCTATCTGAAGTAATTGTATCCCATGGTCAGAAATCACTGTCCAGTGTATTACACCATCACTGAGGTTAACATATCCCTTATTAAAGTGATAACCGTTTAAAGATTCCAGCTTGAGCTCAAGTGTCCATTTGTGTTTTAGAGAAAGGTCTACTCTGCGCAGCTCTACGCCAAGTCTTCCCTTGCCTTTTCCGATGAGAAGAAAGCCGTATTCATCAATTTGCTTAAGAGCTATCAAGGATTGTTTCTCGAGCTCAATTTTTTGCCCAAAAAGCGAAATTGTAAAAATGAGAAGAAGTGAAAAAGTGAAAGATCTAATCATAGTAGCAAGTCAAAGATAAGCCAAAGGCTTCATTTGACCATTGCTGCGACTGTGATTACTGCTTTACTGTTTTGAGGGTCATTGGTGTACAAAGTGATGCCTTTTCTTTGCAAGCCTTGCTTGAAGAGCGAATCAAATCGAACCTCAACAACCGCTTTTGCCCCAGCTGGGATTTCTTTGGGCAACTTATTGATAACGGCACAACTGCAATCGGTATCCACCCTGAGGATTTTCAAAGGAGTTTTACCGCTGTTGCTTATGGTTATCGTTCTAACATTGATGGCCCCACTTTTCATCTCGCCCATGTCAATAGTGCTTTTATCGATGAGTAATCTAGGAGCTCTTTTGAGTTCCCTTTTCGTCCAAGAATCAAAATCTTGATGCAATACAAGTCCATAACTCAACTCTTTGGTGGCAAAGAACTGATCATCGGTTTTCAAATGAAAACTTCCCTTTATTGGACCTATACTGTCTAAGATCTCGGTATTCAAATCAAAGTGTAGGTAGGCTGAAGAATTCTCTTCAACGGTTAAAGGGAGGTTCACTGCCTTTAGAAAAACCGGCAGATCATCAATGGATTCAACTGTATAGGCTTTATATCCATCATTCTTGAATTCTATGGAGTCTATTGCCCTTTCATTTTTATTGAGATCACCAAAAGCTAAGGAAGACCGCATTGGAAGCAAATAACCAAACTGTCCCCTGTAATACTGTGAGGATGCCGTTTCGGGTCTTGCATTAGCTCCAAGGATTTCTGCCCTAAATTTCAATTCTTTATAAGGTCCGTCATTGAAATTAGCTTTGACATGTATCCATTTAGTCACATTGCCTAATATCCCGCGTGGATTGAATTCCGCTTCAATTAAACCACTATCACCAGGTGCTATGCGCTTTTTGTATGCTCTGGGTTGAGTACACCCGCATGCCACTTCAATATTTTGGATAACCATGTCAAACTTGCCATTGTTGACAAATGGATATTGAACCCTCAGTTTACCGTCCCTTTCATTAATGGTGCCGAAATCAATGAATTCAGTTTCAAAAACGATATCATTCACACTGAGCTGAGCATGGCATATTGCAGCAATAAAAAGGAATAAAAAGACTGAGATTTTTCTCATGTGTTCAAATAAAACGATGCTCCTCTTCAAAGGATTGTCTCTTAGATGAAATGTGTATAAAAAACGTTGCCTAGCAGGGCAAAGCTTACGTTATTCGCTCTGTGAGTTTAGATATTCTAGACGGATCTGATGAACATCTGAGTGAAGGTGAAAAGGAGATTGAAAGGGTACTCAGGCCTAAGGTCTTTGAGGACTTCAGTGGCCAGGACAAGATTGTAGAGAACCTCAAGATATTCGTTGAAGCCGCCAAACAGCGATCCGAAGCCTTGGATCACGTTTTACTTCATGGTCCACCGGGATTGGGTAAAACCACGCTCGCCCATATCATTTCCAATGAAATGGGAGCGGGGATTAAAGTTAGCAGCGGTCCCGTACTGGAGAAACCGGGTGATTTGGCAGGATTGTTGACCAATCTGGAAGAAGGAGATGTATTGTTTATCGATGAGATTCATCGACTGAGTCCAGTTATTGAAGAATACCTCTATTCTGCTATGGAGGACTACAAGATTGACATCGTATTGGATACCGGCCCCAATGCGAGAAGCGTTCAAATCGGCATCAACCCCTTTACTTTGATAGGAGCCACTACTCGTTCGGGATTGCTTACGGCACCCTTACGCGCGAGATTTGGAATAACAGCCAGATTGGAATACTATGATACGGACTTGCTTTCAAGCATAGTTGAACGCTCCTCCGACATATTGAAAATGCCTATCGATCACAAGGCAGCCAGGGAAATTGCGGGCCGGAGCAGGGGAACGCCGCGGATTGCGAATGCGCTGCTTAGAAGGACCAGAGATTTCGCTCAGATCAAAGGAGATGGATCCATTGATTTGGCCATATCCAAAATGGCTCTTGATGCCCTAAATGTGGATATCCGAGGTTTGGATGAAATGGACAATAGAATATTGACCACCATCATTGACAAATTCAAAGGCGGCCCGGTTGGAATCAATACGATAGCAACAGCGGTTGGAGAAGAAGCAGGTACTTTAGAAGAGGTATATGAACCTTTTTTGATTAAAGAAGGATTCTTGCAAAGAACCGCGAGGGGGAGAGAGGCAACCCATCTCGCTTATCAGCACCTTGGAAAGGTGAAAGGGGGACCAAATCCTGAATTATTTTGAAAGCTTCACGAAATGAAGCCGCTCAATGGATCAAAAGCAAAGCGATTGAATGCGGTTTTGAAAGCTGTGGAATCACTAAAGCAGAACCCTTAGAAAGCGAAGCCGTTAGATTGGATAATTGGCTGAAAAAAGGCTACCATGGCCGGATGAATTGGATCGAGAATCACTTTGAAAAGAGGGTGGATCCCAGCTTATTGGTTCCAGGTGCGAAATCTGTCCTCTCGTTGAGCTTCAATTACTACCCGGATAAGGACTTAGCTGCAAGCAGTAATTATAAGCTAAGCAAATATGCCTATGGCGAAGATTATCACTGGGTCGTTAAAAGAAAACTGAAGGACCTAATGTCTGCCATTCAAAACAAATTTGGGGAGATCACTGGAAGGGCTTTTGTCGATTCTGCTCCTGTTTTAGAGCGAGCGCTTGCCGCAAAAAGCGGTTTGGGGTGGATAGGGAAACACTCACTGCTTTTAAGTAAGCAAAAAGGTTCGTTCTTTTTCTTGGCAGAACTTATTATCGATATGGAATTGTTAGAAGATCAGCCTGTTACAGATCATTGTGGTTCG
>JAHEKB010000033.1 GCA_024638525.1 Bacteroidota bacterium | reverse complement strand
TCAACGGCTTCTCTCACCGATTCTTTGTCCCAAGGTAGCAAAGTGCGCAAGTCTAGGACAGCTGCGTCTATCTCAAGGCGATCTACAGCCTCCAATGCCCAATGTACTCCTAGTCCATAGGTTATAATGCATAGATCATCTCCCTCCCTTGCCCATTTTGCCTTACCAATTTCTATTTGATAATAGGAGTTAGGAACCTCAGCTTTGATGTTGCGGTAAAGGTATTTGTGTTCAAAGAAGAGTATGGGATTGGGATCCTGAAAAGAGCGCAAAAGCAAGCCTTTGGCATCTTCAGGGCTAGAGGGATATACGATTTTCAAACCCGCAACATGAAAGAACCAGGCTTCATTGCTTTGTGAGTGAAAAGGTCCTGCAGCAGCGTTGCCTCCAGTTGGCATCCGTATGACTACATCGGTATGTTGACCCCATCTATAATGCGTTTTAGCCAGATTGTTGACAATCTGGTTAAAGCCACAGCTGACAAAGTCGGCAAACTGCATTTCTACCATCGACTTGATTCCGCAAATACTCAAGCCCAAGGCACTGCCCAGTGGAGCTGCTTCTGATATAGGTGTGTTCCGTATACGCTCTGAACCAAACTCATCATAAAAGCCTTCAGTAATTTTAAACACACCGCCATATTCAGCGATATCTTGTCCCATAAATACCAAGTCTTGATGTTCTTTTAAAGCTAAACCTAAGGCGTTTTTAATTGCATCAATAAACCGCATTTCGGTTTTTGCTCCAGCTTTGATATTTATGGTTACTGGCGGAGCCTCTTTGTATACTTCATTGACCTCGACTTCAGAATTCACCGAAATACTTTCAGCTTTCTTGAAAATACCGGAAGCTGTATTTATTTCATTTTTGAATGCCTCTTTGATGTCTTCTATTTCTGTTTTTCTTAGCACATTGGACTCCAAGAGGTGTCGTTCAAAATTTTCTATGGGGTCTTTTGCTGCCCATTCTTCTATCAGTTCATTGGGAACATAAGCAATACCTGACGCCTCCTCATGGCCCCTCATTCTGAAAGTCTTGCATTCTAGAAGGTAGGGTTTTGGACTCTTGCGCATTTCTTCTGCTATGCGGTTGACCGTAGAATAGACTTCCAGAATATTGTTGCCATCAATGGTTGAGGATTCTATGCCATATCCCGCCCCTTTGCTTGCAATATTCTTAGCTCTGAACTGGTCTCTTGTGGGAGTAGACAAACCATAACCGTTGTTCTCTACTACGAAGAGTACCGGCAAGTCCCACACTGCAGCTAGGTTTACGGCTTCGTGGAATTCCCCTTCGCTCGTGCCTCCTTCTCCACTAAATGCAACTGCTATTTTCTGCTCCGACTTGAGTAAATGCGCCAAAGCGACCCCATCGGCTACACTAAGCATAGCTGCCAAGTGTGAGATCATACCAATGACAAAATAGTCTGGAGCTCCAAAATGAAATGAACGATCTCGACCCTTAGTGAATCCTGAGCTATGGCCCTGCCATTGATGCATGAGTTGGTCTAAGGGAACAGATCTTGTGGTGAAAACACCCAAGTTTCTGTGAAGTGGAAATATATATTCATCATCCTGCAATGCTGAAGTTACCCCGACCGAAACGGCTTCTTGGCCAATTCCACTAAACCACTTACTCACTTGACCTTGTCTCAAAAGTTTTAACATCTTCTCTTCAATCAAGCGTGGATACACCAGCTTTTTATAAAGAGCAATTTGCTCGGGTTCAGCTATGTCGAAATCATCGAATATCAGAAGTACAAATCAAGTGTTTTTAGCTGAAATTAAATTCTTAAAAAGCCTATTCAGCTATATTCGTTCTGTGATCCTATTGCTAGATAATTACGATTCATTTACCTACAACTTAAAGGACTACTTTGAGCAATTGGGTCAGGAGATTGTAGTGGCTAGAAATGATGAACTCAGTATTGTAGAAGTTGCAAATCTAGATGTGGACGCACTAGTAATTTCTCCTGGGCCAGGACGACCACAAGAGGCTGGCATATGCATGGAATTGCTCACAAAATGTTCAGGGAAGATTCCGGTGCTGGGAATTTGTCTTGGTATGCAAGCCATTGGGTTGCATTGGGGGGCCAAATTAAATCGCGCCGCTTACCCCATGCACGGTAAGCTCTCGCTGATAGATGTCAGTGAGCATGCTTTATTTGAAAACCTGCCTCAACAATTCCAAGTTTGTCGATACCATTCTCTGGTCTTGTCTGGTATTGAGCAGACTAAAATGAAAGTATTGGCCACAACAGAAATAGGTGAGATAATGGCCATAGAGCATTCAAGGGCCCAAATGGTAGGCATGCAATTTCATCCAGAAGCCATACTTACTCAATTTGGGCTTCAAATGCTATCCAATTGGCTAAAGCATATTAATTTGCAGCCCAAGAAATCAAACCATTAATATAGGTTTCTGCGTTATACAGCTATGAATGCTTCAGAACATATGTTGGAAATTCCGGAAGTAACCCAAGATTGGAGTACCGACCAATGTTTGGAATTAATGCTTGATCTCGAGTGTTTTGAATTGCCGATCTGCAATGAAGGACGACTTATTGGCAAGGTGGGTTTAGAGGATTGTATACTTAATTCCAAAACCACAGTTGAATCTATGGTTGAGGCGAATATTCTTCAGGTCTATGTGAATACTCATCTCTTTGACGTTATGCGTTTATTCAGAGATGGGAAATCCGATCTAGCTGCGGTAGTGGACCTTGAGGACAATTGCCTTGGAATCATAACCAAGACTATGGTTTTGAATAAGTTAAGTCATTCTATTAGTGTAGAACAAGATGGAGCCATTATTCTTTTAGAAATGGCCTCAAGTCAATACTCTTCTAGCGAGATAGCCCAAATAGTTGAGGGTGAGAATGCGCAAATTCTCGGTTTGTGGTTGGAGCAAATTCCAGATTCTGGCCGAATTCGGGCTAGCGTTAAAGTCAATACAAACAGTGCTGAACGAATAATAAGTAGCCTACTCAGATTTAAATATGAAGTGATTACTTCATTTGGTGATGAGGATTATAAGGAGCGCGTGGAGAGGCGATACCAAGCTTTTATCAAATACCTTGACATCTAGATCATTTTTGTTGTTGGTTTCCGTTTTCTTGTGCTGTGTCGGTGCAATAGCTGAAAGCCGCATAAGTAAAATTGAAATAAGTGGCAATGAGCGAACTAGAAAGAATGTAATACTGAGAGAGCTCAGCTTTCAAGTTGGAACAAGAGTAGAAGAAGCAGGAATAAGTGACCACTTACTTACCTCTAGAAATAGACTCATGAACCTCAATCTGTTCAATGAAGTTGAGATTGGACATAATCTTGTTGATGGGGATTTCCAAATTCGTATTGAAGTGGTGGAGAAGTGGTTTATATGGCCCATACCCAGTATTGAATTCAGCGATAGGAACTTCAATGTTTGGCAAGACCTAAATTTTGATCCTGAACGTACCAATTATGGGCTTTATTTATTCAACTACAATCTTTTTGGGGCCAATCACAGTTTGAAGCTATCCTATATCAGGGGTTATAATCAGAAGTATGGTTTGGAATATCGTATTCCATTCTTTAGTCCTGAATCAAAGTGGGGTGTTGATTTCAAATTTCAACACCATAATCAGAATGAGCTTTGGCATAAAACTGAAGCGGATCAATTGGTTTTTTTCAAAGGGTCAGAGAATGGGATGATCAAAGAAAATGAGCTGGACTTGACCCTGCATCGCAGATTAGACTTGTTTACAAATTGGTCAATTGCGTTGCGGTACAATCAGGTTGTGATCGCCGACGAGGTGCTTCAAGAGCCCAGCAGTTTTAGTTATCTCTTAGGGGGTGCCTCAGAACAGAACCAAATTTCATTGCGCACAGAATGGCAGTATGACACACGTGACAACAGATTCTTTCCCATACGTGGAGAGGAATTGAGCTTGGGAATGGCAGCAGAACGCTACGCAACTGACAGAATAAAGGGCAATTTCGCTATGGATGTTGAGTGGAATGAATTCAACCAGATCGCCAAGAAATTCTATACTGCATTTTCGGTTTATGGGCATTGGAACAGCTATAAACTGCTCGGATACCACGATTATAAAATACTGGGCTATGATTACAACATGAGAGGTTTTGAGCGTTACGTATCGGATGGCCACGCAGGTTTTCTAATGCGAACAGCATTGCGATATCACTTGCTGGATATATCTGCTTTACGGATTAAAGCTTTGCCGACCAACTATGAAGCACTTCCAATCAATGTGTTTTTGTCATATTTTGCTGAATACGGTCGGACGGTTAGTGATCGGGTGCTTATTGAGAATGAATTGCCCAACAGCAACCTAGCTTCTATGGGTATTGGGCTAAATTGCCTGTTTTATAACGATAGAGTGCTTAGATTTGAATACAGCTACAATAGCTTGAACCAGTCGGGTTTATACATTCACTTTAAGAGAGCAATCTAATGAAAGTCGCTGTTTACGGTAGAACAATAGCCACAGAAGGATTGAGGGATTTTATTGCTCATTTCACCTCATGCTTGGAAAAGCACGAGATGGAATATGTTGCTATTCCTCAATATGCCCGTTTTCTGAAGTCAAAGCTTCAACTTGATTTACCTCAATCAGACGAACTAAATGAAATTGACATACTGATCTCACTAGGTGGAGATGGAACAGTCTTAGATACCCTTTCAATTGTGAAAGATTCAGGCCTGGCGGTTTTGGGAGTAAATCTCGGACGTTTTGGTTTCCTAGCTAATACGACGATGGATGATATTGAATCTACAATTATTCAATTAAAGAAGGGGGAGTACAGTATTGAAGGACGTTCAGTTATAAAAGTGGAAACCGAAATTGATGAGATTCAAGATTTTCCCTATGCACTGAATGATTTTGTCGTTCAAAAGCGGGATAGCTCCGCGATGATTACGGTTGACACTCACTTGGATGGGGAGTTCCTTAATTCCTATTGGGCAGACGGCTTAATCGTTTCTAGCCCGACGGGTTCATCAGGTTATTCCCTAAGCTGCGGAGGGCCTTTGCTCTTTCCAGGTTCCCAGTCATTTGTTGTCACACCAATTGCTGCTCATAATCTTACCGTGAGGCCAGCAGTCATACCCGATGATAAGATTTTAGAATTGCAGATTACGGGCAGATCGAATACTGTTTTGGTCTCGCTGGATTCTAGATCTTATAAGGTTTCTGCAGATACTCAGTTCCGCGTCAAGAAGGGCGAATTCTACTTTAATATGGTCAGGCTAAAGGGCAGTTCATATATGGATACCATACGGACCAAACTCATGTGGGGTGTGGATACCAGAAATCGCTAGATGTCTTTATTATGGCTGTCAAGGATTAAAGTGACAGGACCATCATTCTCTATAGTCAATTGCATATTGGCTCCAAATTCTCCCGTTTTAACACCGATGTCTTTACGGCAATGGACAATGAACTTTTGGTATAATGGGATGGCTATTTCAGGTTTAGCCGCCTTGATAAACGAAGGCCTATTTCCCTTTTTTGTAGAGGCGTGTAGGGTGAATTGACTAACGATCATCAATTGCCCATGGCAGTCTAAAATGCTGCGATTCATTTTGCCTTCACGATCTTCAAAGATTCTCATATTCAGAACTTTATTCTTCATCCATGTCAGATCTTCATCACGATCTGTCGGCTCAAACCCGATAAGCAATAAAAGACCATTATCAATTTCTGAATGAAGTGTGCCTTCAATGTGAACTTGACAAGAATTGACCCTTTGAAGTATTGCTCGCATAGGCAAACATCAGTATTTTTTAGGAATGAATTCCTTGTCCCCAACTCTCGCGATCCAGGCTCCTGTATTGAATCGCCTCTGCCAAATGAGGGATTTCGATCTCTTTTGACGCATGAAGATCAGCAATGGTTCTTGAAAGTTTTAATATTCTATCATATGCTCTTGCACTTAGGTTTAGACGTTGCATCGCTTTCTTTAAAAGTAGTTGGCAGCCAGTATTTAGACCACAATATTCGCGAATGAGTTTACTTTCCATTTGTGCATTGCAGTGAATCTCTGTATACTTTTCAAATCGTTGTTCCTGGACAGTGCGCGCCTTGATGACTCGGTTGCGTATAGATTCACTGCTCTCGGCATTCCCGTCTAAACTCAGCTCATCGAAATTGACCGGGTTCACTTCTATGTGAATATCAATTCTATCTAAAAGTGGCCCTGAGATTTTGGAAATATACCGTTGTACGGTATTTGAACTGCAGCTGCATTCTTTTTCAGAGTGATTAAAGAAACCACACGGACAGGGGTTCATGCTCGCGACCAGCATGAGATTGCTGGGATATTCTACACTGGATTTAGCCCTGGAAATGGTGATCTTCCTATCCTCCAAAGGTTGCCTGAGTACTTCCAACACACTTCGCTTGAATTCGGGGAGTTCATCGAGAAAAAGAATTCCGTTATGGGCTAAAGAAATCTCCCCGGGTTTAGGATTGGTGCCACCTCCTACCATCGCTACATTGCTTATTGTGTGGTGAGGACTTCTGAATGGTCTCTGCACCAAGAGATTGCCGTTTGATCCTAAATTTCCTGCAACGGAGTGAATCTTGGTCGTTTCTAATGCCTCGTGAAGATTCATGGGAGGGAGGATACCGGCAAGCCGTTTGGCTAACATGGTCTTTCCTGAACCGGGAGGCCCAATAAGGACAATATTGTGTCCCCCAGCAGCAGCAATTTCTATTGCCCGTTTTGTAGCTCGTTGACCCTTAACTTCTGAAAAATCGTAATGGGTCGTATTGCGATTCTCACGATGATGCGCTCTGGGATCGGATTCATGGGCTTCTAGCTGAACATTGCCTTGTAGAAAGCGGGCTGTTTCTTGCAAAGATGAGAGTCCAAAGACACTCAATCCTTGAACAATAGAGGCCTCAGTGGCATTGGTGAGTGGTAGAAGCATTTTCTCAAAACCATCCTTCTTGGCCTGTATAGCCATCGGTAAACTGCCTTTTATCGGCAGTAGGCTTCCATCTAGACTTAGTTCACCCATGAGCAAACTTTTGCTTAGATCCACAGCTTTTATCTGTTCTGAAGCAACAAGAATTCCAATAGCTATGGTTAGATCATAAGCCGCTCCTTCTTTTTTAAGATCGGCTGGAGCCATATTTATGATAAGTCCTTTGCGCGGAAATTTGAAACCAGAGTTTTTCATGGCTGCATATATTCTGGTAAGGCTTTCTTTAACTGCATTGTCGGGCAGTCCAATTAATTGGGCTTTGGCGCCCTTTCCAACATCCACTTCCACACTGATTGGAATGGCATCAATACCACAAACGGCACTTCCATAGGTCTTGATTAGCATAGATTATTATAGATTCAGAAAGGTATGTCTTTAAGCATTGGAATGAAAATTGTATAATTGAAAGGAAAAGGAATGAGTATGAAACGTTTTCTAGTGATAGGTTTATGCATGGGGGTATTCTTTATCTCCGATGCATTTAAAGTAAATGAAATAGTAGCCGACGATGTAAGGGGAACTTATTGGAACGGGGAAAAAACAGCGCACATCAGGATTTACCGGGCCGTAAATGGAATGTATTACGGTAAAATTGAGCATCTGGTAGAACCCAATGATGAAAATGGAAATCCAAAGAAGGATCCGAATAATCCCAAAAAGGAGATGCGAGATAGAGACAGATTGGGCATGGTCATAATGAAGAGTTTTGAATGGAATGCCAAGGATAAAAAGTGGGTGGATGGAACAATCTATGACCCCAACAATGGCAAGACCTACGATGGTTATATGCGCTTTGAAGGAGAAGATAAAAGCAAGCTTTTTCTCCGGGGATATGTCATGGGAATGACCTGGTTGGGTAGAACTTCTGAATGGGAACGAATTGAATAATGCCTGCTAAATCCATAGTAGTCATAGGCCGTGTACAAGGGGTGTATTTTCGAGCTTCAGCTAAACAACAAGCCATGTTGTTGGGTGTCACCGGTAACATTAAAAATGAAAACGATGGAACCGTCAGTTTGAAAGTTGAAGGGGATTCAAAGGCCGTTGAAGACATGGTGGATTGGTGTAAAAAGGGCCCGGCTTTGGCGAGAGTCAAGCAAGTAGAAGTCACAGAGCTCGAACCATTTTCGTCGTCGAGCTTTGATATTCTTCACTGAGTATTAAATTCAACAAATTTGAGAAATGCAGATACAGCTGATCTTAGCTGTTCTGGGGCTTCGAGCATAGATAAGTGGCCTACTTCTTTCAGTAGATTCAATTGAGCCGAGTGGCAAATGGCGGATTGCTTAAGAATATCTGTCAATGGAAAGTGCTCATCTTGATCTCCACAAACAAAGAGGATTGGATGAGGCATTGAGCTTATGGTTTGACTGTGGTCCTTTCTATTCATCATAGCCTTTGTTGCTGCTATGATGCTTTCTGCTTCTGTG
Source organism: Bacteroidota bacterium (assembly GCA_024638525.1). Taxonomy (GTDB): domain Bacteria; phylum Bacteroidota; class Bacteroidia; order NS11-12g; family UBA9320; genus JAHEKB01. Next base: position 6,269 of record JAHEKB010000033.1, on the reverse strand, counting down.
TCTTTTACGAGATTCCAAATCTGGCCGTCTAATTCCAAAAGTTTTTCTGGAGCAACTAAAGCTGGGTAGAACTGTCTCAGAAAGGCATGCGAACCATGCTCAGCAACAAAGTCCATTACTTTTAGTCTGCTGAGTTTTTTTTCACTACTGTCACTATAAGCGGTAGAGTGGATCAGTCCGATAGATTTGAAAATATCCGGTTTTTGATGAAGCATTTCAAGAGCTATATATCCGCCCATGGAATGGCCAAAAACTTGAACATCTTGCCAAGCCAATTCATCTAGCAGTTCATTACACATACTGGCAGTATTGGAAATACTCGTCATATTTAAACCCTTGCTTTGACCAAAACCTGGAAGGTCAATTAACAAGCATTCATATGATTTACTCAAATGCGATATGAGATCGGTCCACAGTTGAGACGACTCGCAAAAACCGTGTAAAAAACAAAGGTGAGGACCATGCCCCACCTTTTGATATTCCAATGTTTCTATAATACCTGCTATGTGATTAATTGAAGAATTTATACCTCAAGTCTTTGACTTTACCTATTTCGAGAAGTGAGTTTTCTACTTCTGCCTCAACATCTGCATTCATACGAGAAGTAATTTCAAGTTTTATACCCTCAATGCTCGAAGGAAGTTCGAATTCATTTTCACTGTTGACATATGCAACATAAACGCCATTATCTCCAATAATTATTCCAGATCGCTTACCTATTGGTGTTCCTAAAATAGAGCCTAATATCAAGTTATCTGATCCGATATATGGAAGAGTTCCAGCATTATATGTTACTGCAGGAACGGGAGTAACTACAGTTTCTAAAGCCTTGCTAAGCTCTTCTGCTGATTCAGCCCCAGATGCTAAGGCATCTTCTATCTTGGCCTTCAGTATCTCAGCTTTCTTGAGTGCGATGACCTTAGGCTCGATTTCTGACCTCAGGTCATCAACTTCTGGCAATCCTTTTTTCCTGATTTTGGTGCAATGAGCTACAACGTACTTTCCGTCCACCTCAATAATGTCTGAAACATCACCTTCTTCGGTTTCAGAGTCAAACAGCCAGCGAGCAATGATATTTCCATTTTCTATTCCCGCTACCCTTCGGTCTTGCTCCGTGATTTTTTTAGAGACTTTTTTGGTGTAACCCAAGCCTTCAGCAACATCTTCAAAGGGCTCATCTCCTTTGGCATTTGCCAAGAATTCGCCCGCCATTCGATAGTATTCTCTATCCGTTTCTGTACTTGGAATAACCGTTTGAGTTAAACGAGCTACCTTGATAGTCTTAGTGCTAACTGCAGAAGTGACTTTGCCTATTTGAACACCTGTTCTGGTAGCTATAACAAAATAGTTGCCATTGCCCGCTTGAATCGCTCTGTCAATAAATTTCTGTGGGGCACTTCTGGATTCTTCTCGCAACCAACCTAGGTCACCGGCTTTTTTACCCGTGCCATCAAAGTTTCGATTATCCGCTTCAGTCTCCCAATCTGTCTTACCGCTTCTAATGTCGGCCAAAAGACTGCGAGCTTCAGAGAGCGCCTTGGTTGTATCTTCTTTAGTGTTTCCTCCAACAGAAACAATGATATGGCTCGCGCGTACAGATTTCAGAGTATCCTCGCCTATTTCCACAATTTTGAATAAGGCGTATGTTCCTTGATTCTCATATGGTCCAACCAGTTCACCTTCTTCCGCGTCAAAAAGATCATCCTCAACGTCAGAAGTAAAGTTACCTCTAATCTTGAACTCGCCATCGTAAGGAGTTTCAGTGCCCATCAAGCTGACAAAAAGAGAATCATCCGTAGCATTTCTAAATTTCTCCGTATTCGAAGTGATCCACTCCATGGTGCTCAATGAATCCTCTTTTGAAGGTATTACATCGAATGCAACAAATTCTATATCTCTACTAGCATCTTGTTCAAATTCAGCTCTCCTGTCTTTAATATAAGCAGATAGATCCTTGTCAGTGACTTCTACCGTGCTGTCAGCGAGGGTAGTATAACTGAGACCAACTAGACTGGCATTAACCGACTTTTCGCGTCTTTCAATTTCTGTCCTTGCCTCAAGCTCAGTGGCGTAGAAGGCAGTTTTAAGAAGAAAAGAATACTTTTCACTGACTATCTGCTTGACTAATTCTTTTTCAAACGCCAACCACTGTTCTTTTTGATCAGGGCTTGCTTCGATGTCTTCTCGCAGGTATCTCACTAAACGGGATTTGTCAAATTGGTTGGTTTCAGGATTGACAAAAGCTTGCCTCAATTGAGGATGAGTATTGTCCCCGATTGTGATGTCTTCCATCTCGGCACCACTTACTGCAATGCCTAAAGCGTCATATTCCTTGCTGACCAATTTATCTTGTACAAGCATATTCCATGCTTGCTGCTTGTATGATTGTAAAAACCTTTCATCCAATTCAAGACCTGGATTTTGTGCTTGGAGGTTTGCAATGAGGCCGTCATAGATCTCATTGTATTCTTGAACATCAACAGATTCACCTCCAATGGTACCAACGGTATTGGCATTTTTTCCAAACATTGAGGTTCTTGAACTGAAGAGGTCGGTGAGAACGAAAGCCAACATAGCAATACCAATAACTAGTAACAAACAACCTGTTTGATTCTGAATCTTCTGTATTACACTAGGATCTTCTTTATTGTATTTATCTGACATGTGAGTCTAAAAAATGGTCTGCAAATTAAGGGTTTTTGCTGTCAAAAGTCAATCAATAAATCGCTTGAAAATCAAGGGTAAAGCTTAGTTAAGACCGCTTTGAATACTTCTTTGCTCTCAGGATGAACCATCTTGTATTTGATCTTGAGGAATAAGGGATTATCAGGATAGAGACCTAAACTACCCAGAACAGCTTCTTTTTCACCGAGCTCCATGAACTTCTTCTTTATCTTGAGTTTCTGCTTGACGCCCTTTTGACTTAGTATGATTTTGCACTTGATTTTGTGATTTTCCGCGTTTAGAATTGATAGATAAATAGAGTCTAGGTCAGCTGTAACATTGATTCTAGCTTGTGGTTTGGGCTCTGATTTTATTGGCCTATCTCCTTTTATTTCAACCAAAGCCACCGAAGATTTTAAATTCTCATACTGGGGGTATGAATAGATCCGCAGGTCTGATTGAACATCGAGATCGATGTAATCACCATAAAAGAAACGTTGTCCAGGCAAGGCAATTAGGTCTTCAGCGAGCCATTCATCCATAAAGTAGGGATTGCTCAGATCAGGGTTGTATCCAACCACTCTAACTTGATAATATAACTCTGTGCTTGAACTGGATTGATCAAAAAAGATGATTTGAACCCCTCCATGCACCGGGTCAAACACCATGTTTGGAAAATAGGCATGTCTGCTGCTGTCTCTACTGATATTGATGGGCTTAGACCATGTTTCACCTTTGTTTCGACTGTACTTTAACCAAACCTCGGATTTTCCATTTCTTTCGTCGGCCCAGCATAGAAACAGGCCATCTGTCACTGTGTCAACAGCGAGGAAAGGCATGCCGTTGGCCCTCATAATGTGAGGCATTTCCATGTCCCAACCTTTGATCTGACTGGCAATAATCTTATCCTTAGACCAGCTTTGACCTCCATCGGAGCTCTTGTCAAAGTATATACTATTGTGTCCTGCCCATACGGCATAAACACGTCCATTTTTACCTACCGCGGTACTCACGCCTTCCAGTGTGTTGTCGCTATCTGCACAATCACCTGTGGTATCACTTATTGTTATTGCTTCGCTAAATTGTTCCGCACCTGGACTTAAATAGGCAAATCTAATTCTTGACCTATGCAGGGGATTCTTGCTGCCGTATTTATCAAATTCAGTCCATCCAACATAGAGGTTTCCAGAATAGCTTCCATTGGTCCAGTCATTGGATAACCAGGGCTTGTCTTGCATCTTTCCTTCGTTGAAGCCCACACTGAAGGACTCCTCTTGCCAAGGTTTAACTTCAATTATCCTCTGCACAACAATTCGGTCAAACCAGTCACCCCATTCCTTCCCATCTGTTTTACTCAAGTGTGCGTAGTATAGCTGGTCACCGATATAGTGAAGTACAGGATCTCCATAAACCCCTAAGGGCGATGTAGCGGTAGTTTGATGCCATAATCCCAAAGCTGCTGAATAATAAAAATGATCAATGTTTGCTGCAGCAACCCTCATGCGAGGTTCGGATGGATTTATAGCCACAGTTGTTTCGTTGGGGTTGTCTGGACCTCCAAAAACAGTGGTGCTCATCCTTTGAGCACGACTGCTCAGTGAGAATATAAGTAGGATTAATAATGGGAGTATCCGCATTGGGCAAAAATAAGAGGGCGACAACTGCACCCTCTTATTTTCAACGCATTATTAATATTTTTTGTTGTTTAATAATTCTCGCTCCACTTCTAAGTTCTAGAAAGTATGTACCCGGATCTAGCTGGCCAACATTAATCTGTTGGTTGGTTGGAACCGCCGAATTATTAAGCACTTTCTGGCCAAGTAGGTCTGTGACTGCATAGTCTAAACTGATATTTGAGCTAGTTTTATAATCCAATCTAATATATTGATCCGCAGGTATAGGGCTGACAGATATGGCCATGTCAGAATTAAACAAGCTCAATTCAAGAACATTACTCATTTCCATTGAACCGTCTGTATCATATTGCTTGAGTCGATAATAAAGTACGGGCTGTTGCATTGCTGTTGCATCTCTGTCCTCAAATTCATAGTTGAGCAGTTGATTACTAAAACCAGCCGCGGTCAGAGTGGCAATGTCCTCATATTTCCCATTATTCATCCGTTGCAAAACAAAATAGTCACTTTCAATCTCACTTGCAGTGGTCCAGCGGACTGCACTAAATGTCTCTGTTCTAGTACCGCTAAAATCTATCAGCTCAACAGGAACAGGACCTGAGGGGCCATTCAGCCCAGCTGCAACCCCCGAAAAACCATTGCTGAAACTAGCGGTTAACTTTAAGTCAGATCCTCCATAGGATGAATCAATCAGGGGACTTGAGCCCAAAGTTGCTTGAGATTTTAAAGCAGAAGCGATTGCACCAGGAGTCTTCAATAAATTTAAATTTTTGAAGTAGTTGGAGGTAGATGTTTTCCAACCTTGTGCTTCTGTACTGTCAAAGTAAGTTGTGATTTTAACACTACCACTTGAATTGTTAGTAGTAGGAATTATCCTCAATGTTTTGTCAAATATCCTTTTAGATGCAGCGGTATTTGAGGCGAAGTTTTTCGCACTACTCCCAGCTGCGTCAATAGTAACAGTTGTGCTGCCATAGTCGTGAGCACTTAAATTAATGACAGTCGCTATGATTTTACAATTAGAAGAAATGAAATGAACCGTATCATTTGGCCCTAAATATTCCGTGGCAGACGAATTCAGTGCTGTTTCTATTTCCCAAGTATTGGCATCATTATTTGGACCCGATAAACTAAAATCGTCAATCATAAATCCGTCTACAAATCCAGCAGTTGACCAAATAGAGTTAGAAGTGAATGTTAGCCTAAATCTAACATCATTGTTGCCTGCTAGATCGGATATATCCAGCGAAGTAGCCTGATTGCTAAAGGTACCATGCCAACCCACTTGATCAGACACCACAGAAGCATCTATGGTGTTCTTATTGTACCAATTGGTTCCATCGGGATCATTGTATACCCCCAGTTTAGTCCAGCTTGTACCTCCGTTTGTGCTGTATTCCATGAAAGCTGCATAGGGTGTCGCTGAATAGAAGGTCTCCATACTTTTCCTGAAAGACAAACTATATGTACCTGCGGTACTCATATTAAAACTAGGAGTGTAAAGGTGACAAGTAATGGTTTCGTCGGGGCAATCGGCGTCAAGGTCCGTTTTCCAACCGTTTGAAGTTGAATTTAGTGTATTTAAGAAATTGGAAGGATTACCACGTTCCCATAGGTTTGTTCCCGTAGTAGAGGTACTTCCAAAGTGCCAACTATTCGATTCAAAGTTTCCGCCATCTGAGGTACTGTAAGGAGTACCTAGTTTCGGGAGTACTTGGATATAGCTGGTTTTCGTTTCTGTTTCAGTTCCGTTCACCGTAAGTGTCACCGTTTTCAACCCACCCGTTGAATAGGTCCAAGTTGGGTTCTGGTCTGTAGCATCAGTATTGCCGTCGTTGTCAAAATCCCACGCCCAGGAGGTAGCACCTAAAGAAGCGTCAGTAAAGCTTATTGTTTCACAGGGATAAACAAGGGTGTTATCTGCAGCAAAGTCTGCATCCACGATTTCAGATAGACTTAAAGAGAATAAGC
>JAHEKB010000223.1 GCA_024638525.1 Bacteroidota bacterium | reverse complement strand
CACCATTGGTCAATTGCAGCGGATCTCTGGGATCAATCTGATTAAACCACTGTATGGGTCTAATTAGAGTGGCCGAGCCAAAATCGATCTTTTGCAATCCCGCCCGCACTTCATATTGATCACCGCTCAGTCGAACCCAAATACGGTAAGGATCGACACTACTGTGCCCTGCTAAGGAATCAAAGGGATTGACAAATGCAGAAGCGGAAAGATTGGCGGTCAACTCAAAATCCAATAGACTATGGCTGTCCAATGCTATTGAATAATTCAGCTGCGGTAGATATCGCCCACCCGCGAATACGGGCATCTCATTGTCTGGAGCATAGCTACTTATAGCCGACAATTGTCCTTGAAAACTGAGTTTCTGCTGCGCAAATACACCCAACGAATACAGCAATAGCAGCGATATGAAGATAGACCTATACATGATTGTCCATCACACCGTAAAATATAAATCTGGTTAAACTATCCGTGGCTTCTTGTGTGCTCTCAAACATATCCAATAAGGCATTGTCCTGCAGTAGCACATGGATGTGTTCCAACATAAACATCACAAAGTCCAATTTCACATCCTGCCTGATATATCCTTCTTTCTGGGCTTGTCGAAGATCAGTCATATGTTCATGAAGCGCCTGCTTTCGGTAGACCTCTATATGCTGCATAATCTCCGGATAATGAGTGTATATATCTTGTAAGAAGAGCTTGCTCAAACCCTCCGCATTCTTGTGTTTTTCCTTGATAATGGCCTGTATTTTATGATCAAAGGGAATCTCTTCTCCCATGATCCGTCGGTAGCGTGTCATGCCTTCTTCCAAGAGTTCAATCAAAAGCTTTTCCGCTATATCTACCTTGTTCTCAAAATTCCGATAGAAGCTCATTTTACTCACTCCTGCCTTTTGACAAATCTCTTCAACCTTCACCTTTTTCACGCCAAAAGCCCAGAAGAGTTCCTTGGCGGCATTCAACAGTTGTTTATGCACTCCTTTAACTTCCAATTGTTACTTTTTCGATTCAAAGTTACACTTTTAGTATCATTATTATGATTTTGTAACAAAATATCTTATGATTTAGCTCAGTTTTTATGAATTACCTTTGATCCGTGGCTGCATTCGAGCTAGAAGAAGGACAGATTGTCCTCATGAGCAATAAGGTGGGAACCACCACTTTTGCTGAGGGTTATGGACTTAGCCCTATAGACAAAATTCAGTTGAACAAACTTCTTTTGAACCCACTTAAGAAGATCCATTTACACCTATTGGTCAGGCATCCACTTTCGCGTGTCCTCTCAGTGTTTGAAAGCAAGACCAAGAAGGATGTCGCCAATGGAAGCTGGGATCAACATTGCCAAAAACTCATATGTGAATACAAGCAAGCAGAACTTGAAGCTAAGCATTTTCTGCTATCATTGAGTCTACATGAATTTGTGTGTAGCATTCTTCCTAGCCTGCTCAGCAGAGATCATCATTTCATGCCGCAATCCGAGTATTTTAAAGAAAGAATTCCAAACCCATGTAGGTCTGAAAACCTCAAATCTTTTACCGCCTGGAACAATGTGTTCAAACAGATAAAATTGGATGGAGATGATTTTGAAGACTGGGCGCAGTCCTTTGGCCTAGACCCCTATACAAACCTCAACCAAACCGCAAGAACCCAGGAAGCCGACGCCAAAACGCTTAAAGTAATCAAGGAGTTGTATGCGGAAGATTATAGGATATTTGGATATTAGACATGGATTGGTAGTTCGGATTAAAGAATCAAAACATCATTATGTGCTCACTCCTACCCATTGACTACATGTTTCGTCTGTACTGCCCTCCAACCTGAAAGAGTGCATCGGTGATTTGGCCCAAGGAGCAATACTTGGCGGTTTCCATCAAGGCTTCGAAGACATTTTTATTCTCTAATGCGGCTTGTTGAATGGATTTGACTTCTGCCTGTACCTCTTGGCTGTTCCTACTGTGAAGCTCTTTTAGGGTATTGATCTGATCCAACTTCTCTCCTTCAGTAGCCCGAATCACTTCTTTGGGCAATATGGTAGGGGAGCCTTTAGAACTTAAGAAGGTATTCACCCCAATAATAGGATACTCTCCGGTATGCTTCAAGGTTTCATAAAAGAGGCTTTCTTCCTGGATCTTGCTTCTCTGATACATGGTTTCCATGGCTCCAAGCACGCCACCCCTTTCGGTGATGCGCTCAAATTCTTGAAGTACAGCTTCCTCAACCAGATCCGTCAATTCTTCAATAATGAATGATCCTTGCAAAGGATTCTCATTCTTGGCCAATCCCAATTCTCGGTTTATGATCAATTGTATGGCCACTGCTCTGCGCACAGACTCTTCTGTAGGCGTTGTAATGGCCTCGTCATAGGCATTGGTATGAAGAGAATTGCAATTGTCGTAAATAGCATAGAGCGCCTGCAAAGTGGTTCTGATGTCATTGAAATCGATCTCTTGGGCGTGTAAGCTCCTTCCCGAGGTCTGAATGTGATACTTCAACATCTGCGCCCTGGGATCAGCTCCGTATTTGAGCTTCATCGCCTTGGCCCAGATTCTTCTAGCTACGCGCCCAATAACTGCATATTCAGGATCGATTCCGTTGGAGAAGAAAAAGCTGAGGTTGGGTCCAAACTGATTGATATCCATCCCTCTACTCAAATAGTATTCTACATAGGTAAATCCATTGGCCAAGGTAAACGCCAATTGCGTGATGGGATTTGCCCCCGCTTCTGCTATGTGATAGCCAGATATGGAGACGGAATAGAAATTCCTCACCCCTTTGTCAATAAAATAGGACTGCACATCGCCCATCAACCGCAATGCAAATTCTGTCGAGAAGATGCAAGTATTCTGTGCTTGATCTTCTTTCAGAATATCTGCCTGTACCGTGCCTCTGACCTGTTTTAATGTATCAGCCTTGATCTTTTCATAGACATCCGCCTTTAGGACTTTATCTCCGGTCAAGCCTAATAGCATTAGCCCAAGGCCATCATTGCCTTCTGGCAATTCGCCCAAATACTGCGGTTGTTTTTGTCCCTTGGCCTTAAAATGCGCATCGATCTTCTTTCTGATTTCTGCTTCAATACCTTCCGCCTTGATGTATTTCTCGCATTGCTGATCAATGGCCGCATTCATGAAATAGGCCAACAACATTGGCGCCGGACCATTGATGGTCATAGACACCGAAGTCATGGGGTCTGCTAGGTCAAAGCCGCTGTACAATTTCTTTGCATCGTCCAAACAGCAAATGCTCACTCCCGCATTTCCGATTTTGCCATAGATATCTGGTCGATGATCGGGATCGTTTCCATATAGGGTAACGGAATCAAATGCCGTTGACAGCCTTTTGGCAGGCATGTCTAGACTCAAATAGTGAAATCTCTTATTGGTTCGTTCCGGGCCACCTTCACCCGCAAACATTCGGGTAGGGTCTTCTCCTTGTCGCTTAAAAGGATAAATACCCGCCGTATAAGGGAATTTACCCGGCACATTCTCTTGCAGGTTCCACTGCAAGACATCACCCCAGGCTTCGTATTTGGGTAAAGAGACCTTGGCAATCTTTTGGTGAGAAAGAGAGATGGATTTGGTTTCTACCTTTATCTCTTTGTTGCGGACCAAATAGGTATAGATGTCTTCGGCATAT
>JAHEKB010000222.1 GCA_024638525.1 Bacteroidota bacterium | reverse complement strand
TCTCGCAAGCCTTGAGCACAGTGAACAATGCTAGTTTTGAATCGGATAAATTAGCCATTGCTCAACAATATGTGCAGACCAATGGGATAAGTAGTTCGCAAGTATTGCAGATGGCACGAGTGATGGACTTTGAATCAACTCGATTGAAGTTTGCCAAATTCGCCTATGATTATACCATTGATCCACAGAATTATTTCGTTGTCAATGACGCCTTCGACTTTAGCAGCAGCATAAGCGCATTGAATCGATACATCACTTAATAAAAGGAGCTTCGGCTCCTTTTTCATTTAATAATGTCTATTAAGATTTCATCTTTAATGGGCTTAGTGACATAACGCTTGATGTGAGGATGATTCTCTGCTTTTTCCAAATCAACTGGATTGATAGAAGAACTCAACATAAAGATATGAATGCGATTTTTTTTATCATCTGAAAGCGTTTCGTAGAGTTCCAGAAAATCCCAACCATCTACCAAAGGCATATTAATATCCAAGAGAAGTACATCTGGCAAATCATCCACAGCGCAGGTTTTGAGATAGTCGAAGATTTCTTCTCCATCATTATATATGCTGATATCCTCCGCCAAATTCAACTTTTCAATTTTCACTTTAGTAGTGAACTGAAATATATTGTCGTCATCAACTATTGCTATTTTCTTCATTGCCTTTGTTAAGTATACTCTTTGGTAGCCAAATTGTAAATGTGGTCCCCTTATCAACTTCACTTTCAACCCCAATCTCTCCTCCAAGGGCTTCGATCTGAGCTTTGGTAATGAACAAACCTACACCTCTTGAGTCTTTATGCCTGTGGAAGGTTTTTCTCAAGCCAAAAATCTTGCTGCCATATTTATTTAGGTCGATTCCCAAGCCATTATCGCTGAACAAAATCTTCAGTCTTTGCTCAACAATTGCAGCCTCTACTTTGATTACTGGCTTTCTATCTGGAGATGAATACTTTAGTGCATTTGAACACAGGTTTATAAATATGCTTTCCACATAAGTCTTGGGTGCATAGATGGTATCTAAATCTTTAAAATCATATTCTATCTGAGCCTCTGAACTTTCTATGGTTTGACTGAGGCTTTCGATACTCTTATCCATGACTTTAGACAGTGATACAGCACTGGTATCTTTACTAATCTCATTTTTAATCTTGACAACTTCTGCCAGATCATTGATGGTTTCCATGAGATCATCCGCTACTACATCCAGTTTGTCTAAAAGAATATTAAGGTTCTCTTCATTGGGTTCCGAATGATAAAAATCCAATAGGGCGCGAATGTTCCCTGCTGGTGCTCGAAGATTATGTGAAGCTATATAGGCAAATTCTTGAAGCTGCTTGGTCTGATTACCTAATTTGTAATTAAGTGTAATCAATTCCTTATTAGACTCTTGAAGTTTCTCCTTTTCTTGATTCAATATCTCCTCAGCCATCTTGCGTTCAGTAATATCTACCACGCTTGTACGGACTATGGTTCTATCCGGATAAGGCATTTTTACAAGCCTCACTTCGCAATAAAGCAATTCGCCATCCTTACGCTTTATCATCCATTCATATACCACTGGTTCACCACCTACCGCCAATTCCATAAAGCTTTTGGCGAGTCCCATGCTCTTATCTCCCGCATTTTGTTCTGGTGGGCTTAAATCACCAAGTTTTAGATTGAGGAGCTCCTCTTTAGTGTAGCCAAACAACTCTATTGCACTTGGGTTGGCTTCTATGTACTTTTTATTGTCATAATCTAGCAGTAGTAATGCTTCAGGTGAGTGTTCAACAAGCGTTCTAAACCTCAACTCGCTTTCCACGAGTTCCCGTTTTTTTGCCTGTACGTCAGTAACGTCTTGAAAGGTTACGACCGCCTCTGTAAATTGGTTAGACTCATCATATAACCCCCTGACAAAACATATGGTTTCTTTGGTCTTTCCGTCAACTCCTCTGAGCTCAATGTCAATATCAAAAAACTCATAATTTCTAGTACTCAAACCGCTGAGCAGATCTATAAGGTCATGACTGTCATCTTCTGACAAATAGGTTCTCAACTCTGAACTCGAGGTGATTCGTTCTCCTACCAGTTGATTAAAGGATTTATTTTTATTGAGTATCCCTAACTCTTTATCAATCACTATAATGCCACTGTAGTTGTTCTCGAAGATGGATCGATAGCGCAATTCACTCTTGGTCAAGCGTTGTTCAACCTCTACCTTTTTGGTGACATCTGTAGAAACGATTAATACTTCAGTTAGCTCTCCACCTGCATTCTTCAGAGGATTTTTTACGGTTTGGAACCAAAAAAGGTTTCCAAATTTATCCGTAAAAGGTTCTATGGGAATAAATTGTTTATGTCCACTTTTGAATAAAGCTTCATCTGCCATTCTCAATTGATCCGTGTTTAGGAATATGTTGAGTTCTGCATCGGTCTTCCCAACGATCTCTGATGGTTCCAATCCGGCAAAATCTGCAAAAGATCTATTGACAACGGTGTATTGGCCTTTCTTGTTTCGGCCATAAATCAGGTGCGGGATATAATCTAAGATTCGGGCGTAGTGAGACTCTTGGTGCCTGAGGTCTTGAACACTCTCAAGAACGTCATGGGTTTCATTCAAGAATCGCCTCCTTTCTTTAGAAAAGAGCTTATTCAACGAAAAAGTCCGCCTCCGTTTCTTTATTGGTGAATTGATGGAGTACATGGAGTAGCAGTTTATACAAATATAGCGTGTGATAGAGGCTTCTGCTCACTTTCCATTCTTCTTTTTTAGACCTAAACTTGCACACTGTAAACAAATGAGGGCATCGAACAAGGAAATAAGCAAGGAGATCGACTTAGAACTAAAGGCTTTTAAACACATGTCTCTGGCCAGGGCAATGGCCTCGATATATGATGAAAACAGGCAAATTACCTCATACGTCCATTCTACATCCAAAGGCCACGAAACGGCTCAGTTGGCTATGGCCTATCACTTAAAAGTTGAAGATTGGGTTGCTCCCTATTACCGTGATGAATCGCTACTCTTGGGTGTAGGAATGCAGCCTTATGAGTTGATGTTACAACTTCTTGCCAAGAAAGATGATCCATTCTCGATGGGAAGGAGTTACTACTCCCACCCCTCTCTCCGGGATCCGGACAAACCGAAAATGGCACATCAAAGCAGTGCTACAGGTATGCAGGCAATACCGACCACTGGCATAGCCCAAGGCATTCAATACCTCAGAAATAGTGGCTTGATGGACATAAATCAAGACCCCATTGTCGTCTGTTCAATTGGCGATGGATCCATGACCGAAGGCGAAGTCTCTGAAGCACTGCAAATGGCATGTCTGCATCAATTACCCATAGTTTATTTTGTTCAAGACAATGATTGGGGAATTTCTGCCAGTGGAGACGAAATGAGAGCCATGGATGCCTATGAATTTGGTGCTGGATTCAAAGGCCTGAAGCGCATAAGAATTAATGGAATTCATTTTTCAGAATGTCATAAGGATATTGGGAAGGCTTTGAAATGGGTTAGAAAGCATAGAAAACCTATGCTTATTCACACCAAAGTTCCTTTGCTGGGGCATCACACTTCCGGAGTGAGAAGTGAATGGTACCGGGATGACCTTGACGAGCATTCAAAAGACGATCCATGGCCAATTCTCAGGCAA
>JAHEKB010000032.1 GCA_024638525.1 Bacteroidota bacterium | reverse complement strand
TCTCTATCTTCTGAATTTTCTTATCTAAACGTACTAAATAGGCGATGATGCCACCAAAAATCAACAAAAGCACAGTGACAACAACATAGATCTTCCCGCTGATATAAAATAGCTCTGCGTCGTTGCCTGCCATCAGGCTTCCATATGCCAAAAGGGCTAGTAGACTACCAATTGTTCTCATATCTGTTCTGTAATAATTTTATTCTATGTCTAAGACTCGCTATCCACAACCCCAATAATATCCAACCAATCACGGCTGGATAAAACACCCGCCTCATGTTTGAATCCAAGTCAAACTCATTGAAACCGACTGTATCTCCGCTTCCGGGATGTAGTGAACTTTCCGCTAACTTCGGTAACACAATAATTAAAACGATAAAGATGGGAAATGCGAAAAGGTTATATACCGCTGAAAACTTTGCCCTCTTAGATGGATCTTCAATATTTCTTCTCAGGATATAATAGGCCAAATACATCATCATGCCTATGGCTGCCCCGTTCAATTTTGGATCGGGAGTCCACCACACAGTCCAAGTGAACTTGGCCCAAAACGAGCCGGTGATAAGACCCAAAAAGCCAAATAACATGGCAATATTGGCCATGCTCTCTGCCCTATGGTCGTCTTCCATTCGTTGCTTGGACAAATACTTAATACTATAGATGTATGACACCAAGAGTAAAATAATCATGGTAAACCACATGGGAACGTGAAAATAGAGATTGCGAATGGTCTTCTGAAGTATGCCGAGATCCTCAGGAGCTGGCATTAAGAAGCCTCCAATGATCGTATAGATCAAGAGAACAACAGCAAGTATTTTCCACCAGTTTTGCTTCATTTAAAACTGCGCAAATGTACGTAGCTTTGGCCATAAAATAAACTTATGAATTCACTCTCTCCAGAGGTATTTGAAAAGCACAAAACCCAATACAGCACAGAGTAGGCACAATAGCGATAGCACAGCCCAATCTGCGTAAAAATTTACATTTTCAATACGGAGCTGAGCTTTTGATGTAGCTTTCAAACTAATCATTAAACTGGGGATCAATAATGGCAAACTCAAAACTGCTGCAACTAAACTACTGTTCCTTGCGCTGCTGGCAATGGCTGCATTGAATGTGAAAATCACCGCATTACACATGGTAAAAAGCAATACAGTTACAAAGTATTCTGGCAGGTGATAAATACTCTGCCCCATGAAAAAATTCATCATGGCAAAAAGCAAAATGACAAATACAGTATTGATAAATATTTGATAGAGCAATTTTGCCGTGAAATAGGCCCTATGATCAACTGTCGTTCTGTAGTAAATCATCAATCCGTGGCTCTCGGACAAGAAACTTCTACTTATGTTTTGAACCACCCCAAATATCAATATCAAGAATAGATAAGCATGCCAGCTTTGGTCATTTGGCGATTGGTCTATGGTATAGACGATAAAGACTGAGATCACCAACATAAGAACAATAGAAAAGAGTGCAAAACGGTTCAGCCATTCAGTCTTAAGCTCTTTTATAAAAAAGCGTTTTGTCTGTTGAATTACACTGGTTTGCATAAATTTGCTTGCACAAATTTAGGCTTGAATGTTAAATCAATTAAGAAATTTAAATACTGAAGAAAAGCAGGTGATCCTCAGAGCTCCAATTTGGGTGAGTCTTTTGATTGCCGGAGCTGATGAAGACTTGGATCCAACGGAGATTGATAAGGCTAAAGAGGTCATCAATATTCGCACCTATACCGAAGACAGCGAGCTAAGAGCGCTCTACAAAGAGCTTAACCAAGATCTCGACCATGCCATTCAAGTGGAAATTAACCATTTACCCATGGTTGGCGAAAAGAGAATTGCCAATCTCGAAGGCAAGTTGCAACAGTTAAACGCTATCCTACCCAAATTGGAAAGAGCATATGCCACAGATTATTACAATGGTTTGAAGAGGTTAGCAGCCATAGTTGCTCAGTCTGACGGAGGCTTCTTTGGTATTGGAGCTATTAGCTATAAAGAAGCGGCATACCTCCAGCTTCAAATGATCAATAAGCCTTGAAAAAAATCCTAATAGCCAACAGAGGTGAGATTGCTGTTAGGGTAATCAAAAGCTGCAAGAAGATGGGCATTCAAACTGTTGCTATCTTCTCAGAGGCTGACAGGAATTCTTTGCACGTTCAATTGGCCGATGAGGCGTACTGCGTTGGGCCTGCTCCTTCTGCCGAATCATACCTGCAAGGGACAAAGATTATTGAGCTATGCAAGGAACATCAGGTAGACGGTATCCACCCTGGTTACGGATTTCTCTCTGAAAATGCAGCTTTTGTCAAACAGGTAAGCGATGCGGGAATCACCTTTATAGGACCCAACCCAGAGGCCATTGACCTCATGGGCAGTAAAATAGCTTCTAAGAAAGCAGTAGCAGAATACGGCGTACCTTTAGTTCCGGGCATCAATGATGCTATTCAGGATTTTGAAGAGGCAAAGAGGGTAGCCATTGAAGTAGGCTATCCAGTTTTGGTTAAAGCCAGTGCCGGAGGTGGAGGAAAGGGAATGCGTTTGGTGGAGGCAGAAGGCAAACTAGAAGCGAGCATGAAAGCCGCTATCAATGAAGCCCAAAGTTCATTCGGAGACGGAGCCGTTTTCATTGAAAAGTTTGTCAACAAACCCCGGCATATTGAAATTCAGTTACTGGCAGATCAACACGGTAATATTTTGTATCTGATGGAGCGAGAATGCTCCATTCAGCGCAGACATCAGAAATTGGTTGAAGAAGCACCGTCAGCAATACTCAGTCCTGAACTGAGAAGAGAAATGGGCGAAGCCGCAGTTAATGTAGCTCGCGCATGCAATTACACAGGTGCAGGTACTGTGGAGTTCTTACTTGACGCCGAGCACAAGTTTTACTTCCTCGAAATGAACACCCGTTTGCAAGTTGAACATCCAGTGACTGAATTAATCACTGGTATAGACCTTGTTGAACAGCAGATCAGGGTAGCCAGAGGAGAAGCGCTGAGCTTTACACAAGATGAGCTTGGAATAAATGGCCATGCGATAGAATTGAGGTTGTGCGCAGAGGATCCAGAAAACGATTTTCTTCCCGCCGTGGGAACAATTAGCACTTACCAAGCTCCAAAGGATGATTTTGTACGCCTGGATGATTTTGTCTATGAGGGCTATGACATTCCAATTTTCTATGATAATATGTTCGCTAAACTCATCGTTTGGGGGCAAGATCGACACGAAGCCATTGAACGGATGAAGTACGCCATAGATCACTTTAAGATTGAAGGCATTCCAACAACTCTTCAATTCGGGAGATTTGTCATGAGTCATCCCGCTTTTGTTCAAGGAGATTTCGACACAAATTTTATCGCCAATTATTTTAATCCTTCTGCACTGCATGACGGAATGGAAGAGCGAAATGCCGCTGCAGTCTTCACTTACCTTTTGTCTACGGAGCACAAAGAGGTTGTGGTTGCAGATAGAAAGGCTTCTAACTGGAAAAAGCGAGAACAGGATTAAAAATCGCCCAGCTCGGTTTGCTCAAAAATCTGAGTCTGGTAATTATTGTAACAAGCCGATATGATAGGTAGCAATACGTCTTGTTGCTCATTGAATGCCTTCGTACTTATCTGCAAATATTCCGCTTTCTTTAGATGAAACATTATGCTGTCTGCAGTGCAACCGCAATACTCTTTGGTAAGACTGGGAAATCTAACTGCATAGTGCGCGGTTTCATCAATGCAATTATTGATTAGAACTTCTCGGTCATCATCGTCCCATTTATATTTATTGACTTGCTTATTATAGAACACTCGGGCTCCAATCAGTAAGAATACCAGCCCAATAATAATGATCAACAGAACTTTTTGAAACATAGTTTTATTATTTTGGATTCATCCCCCATAGAACTTGCATTGTGACCAATTAGTGTTGCAATAGTCTATAATTTCTTTGAAGACTTCCATATCTTATTTCCCAAATTTATTGAGCTGTGCATAGTTTTTGTGATTGCTTCGTTTATTGATTGATTGTCGAAAAACTCATAGCACTCATTAGATACAAAATGACGTAATGCAAGAAATTATCGCTGCTTTGAAAGGAACTCATTTAGTTTTTTAATCGCTCTGGCTCTGTGACTCAAGGCATTTTTCTCCTCCATGCTCATCTGCGCAAAACTCTTATCCTCCCCTTCCGGAATAAATATTGGATCATAACCAAAACCATCATTACCCATTTTTTCCTCCGCTATTGTCCCCTTGCATACTCCTTCGAAAAGATGTTCCTCACCCTTCCAATTCAAGGCTATGACTGTTCTGAACTGGGCAGATCTGTTGGAGTATGACCCCAAATTCTTTAATAAAAGATCCATATTGGCCTGACTGTTTCGGTTGCCAGCATAATACGCAGAATCAACGCCAGGTTCGCCATTCAGCGCTTCGACCTCTAAGCCAGTGTCATCCGCAAAACAGTTGAGTCGCGTTTTAGCAAATACCTGTCTCATTTTTTGTATGGCATTTTGCTCTAAGGTCTCCCCTTCTTCTTTCAATTCACCGGGAAATAAGTCAGTGCTAATGCCTTCTATTTTCCACTGCGGAAAGATTGCTCTTATCTCCTGAATTTTGTTATCGTTTTGAGAAGCGATTAGCAATTGCATAAGGGCAAATCTAAGGGAGATTGTACATTTGAGGAGTGTCAACACATACTCCATTGGCAGAAAGGGTGCGCCCCAAAGACCTGAGTCAATACATAGGTCAGAAACACATTGTTGGCGAAGGCAAGCCTTTGTATCAGGCTATTCAGACCGGAGCGTTGTTCTCCTGCATATTTTGGGGCCCACCGGGAGTTGGCAAGACCACCCTTGCACAGATCATTGCTCAACAACTTGAGAGACCTTTCTATCAACTCAGTGCGATTAATGCAGGAGTCAAAGACATTAGGGAGGTAATTCAAAAAGCTGAAAAATCTAAGTTTTTGGGTTCAGGAGGCAGTGCAGTGCTTTTCATTGATGAGATCCACCGCTTTAATAAATCACAACAAGATGCATTACTGGGAGCAGTTGAAAAGGGAATCATCACCCTAATCGGTGCAACTACAGAGAATCCGAGCTTTGAAGTAAATGCTGCTCTTTTGTCTAGATGTGAAGTTTATGTCTTAAAACCTCTAAATCTGGAAGAACTACAAATGCTTTGTGCTCAGGCCTTGAAGCTTGATCCAAAACTAAAGGAGAAAAATATTAGCATTAAAGAATGGGAAGCTCTAATCAAGGTATCTGGGGGAGATGGTAGGCGTTTACTCAATGCACTTGACATACTTAGCAATCAAACTCAGGATAACAAACTGATCATTACCAATAAAAAGGTTGAAGATGCTGTACAAAAGAAACTGGCACTTTTTGACAAAGGGGGTGAACAGCATTACGATCTCATTTCTGCCTATATAAAATCCATCAGAGGAAGTGATCCCAATGCCGCTCTTTATTATTTGGCGCGAATGTTAGAAGGCGGTGAAGACCCAAAATTCATTGCGCGGCGTATGCTCATCTTGGCCAGCGAAGATATTGGCAACGCCAATCCCAATGCTTTGCTTTTGGCAGATGCATGCTTTAGAGCCGTGGAGACCATTGGCTATCCTGAATGTAGGATAAACCTATCTCAAGTCACCATCTATCTAGCCTGCTCTTTAAAGAGCAATGCCAGCTATGCTGCTATTGGAAAAGCCCAACAACTGGTGAAGCAAAGCGGTGATTTGCCCATACCTATGAGCATCAGAAATGCCCCGACTCAATTGATGAAAGACTTGGAGTATGGCAAAGACTATCAATATGCTCATCAATACGAAAACAATTTTGCCCATATGGAATTCATGCCCGATGAACTGATAGCAGAGAAAATTTTTGAGCCTTCAGACAACCCTAGAGAAGCTGAGATGCGCAAACGTCTAAAACTACTCTGGAAAGAAAAATACGGCTATTGAACCAGAAGCTTTTTGTTCGCTTGGCCTTTATCGGTCTGTATAGTGATAAAATAGCTGCCTGGACTCCAATCACTGCAATCGATTTGCATTGTTACCGCATTTCTAGATGACAACTGTTTAACCAATTGACCTTGAATAGAATAAACCTCTACCTCAAGCACTTTCATCGGATGTTCAAAAGAGATATTCACTTGGTTTATAGCAGGGCTGGGGTAAACGCCCACATCTATTTCAGGAAGACTAGAAGGAGGCAAAGAGGCCAATGGCCCACTATTGGGGAACCAATAAGTTTTGCTTGTTTCCAAATTCAAAGGACATTGGTCATCCGCAGCATATAGGTGGATAGCATCGTTTCCTTGAGCTAGCCAGCTTGAATCATAACAGACCTTTCCATAAACCGTTGTCTTATTGCTCGCATAGACGGTGCTGTCAATATTCAAGACAAGATTTGAACTTGCGTTCCTTAGTACAACGCTCAAGGTATCTGTCGGTGGAGGAGACATGGGTGGTGGTGGAACAAACACCTTGTCGCTCACCTCAAATTTTCTGCATGTACTAGATCCTACAACAACACTGTCTTTGTATTCTATGACAGGGGGGTTGTTGTTTGGACTTTGAACGATAATTAATTCAATATCCCGACGCGTTACTGAAATAAGCTGGGGAACACCACTGCTGTTTTTTCTCCATTCTTTCACATTGATAACCAAGACCGTAACTTGTTGAGAGCTTGGAGTCGCTGTGAGTTGTCCAGATTGTGAATCTAGATGTATACCTATTGGTGGCACGGCATTTGGATCGTTGTAAGGATAGGATGTCGAAGCTGGAAAATAGACGTCGAAGGGAAGGCCATAATGCAGGCCTGAGCTATATGAGATACTGTCGTTCCATCCCCGCAGTGGCGCTCCAAATTCATAAGACAATGAATCCTTGTCCACACTATCTATAGCTCCTAAGGTATAAGTAAGAGGCTGATTTAAGGCCGTATATATAACGGGAGGAACAGTAAATACCGCTGAACTGTTCTGCGTTGAACTCGGGTTAAACTCCAAACTAGCAAAAGTGTAGAAGTTGTTGTTACCCGGGCCCGTATTGATGGAAGAATTTCGGCAACATTGCCCGGTTTCAATTATCAATGTGGTTCCACAACTGGCTAAGGCTGCAAAGGGTGCCTGAGAAAAATCAATCGTGTCTACATAGACGTGTTCTTCAACTCCAAGATTGGATAAACTCGTATTCGGATTGCCGCAAGGATTGGCATTTGAACTACATGCCGGACTGATATCAGTAATGGATTTAAGTTTGAGATTTAGTGCTGCTGCACCTCCAAATGCGCATTTGATTCTCGTGGCCGAAGAAGGATTAGCAAAGCCCACTCCTCTACAATCTCTGTAAAACTTTAAGCTAATCTCATATTCATAACCGCCTAAATGTCGATAAAATATGTCAGACCCCATAACATGAGTCGCAGAGGCTGTACAGAAAAAAGAAAGAAAGCTCAAAGCCAATAGAGTTCGAAGGTTTTTCATAATATCCGCTTTACAATAATGACTCGATAAACGAAAAGGTTACCACAAATTCACATCCTGTGACAAAGAGATTACTCCAAATCCTTCAATTTGAGCTTTTCAATACGATTCTCAGACGCTTTGATGATTTCCACCTCGTAGTTGCCAAGAATAAACACCTCCCCTTGTTTGGGGATGTCCTCCAGCTTGGAGACCACATATCCACCTAGGGTTTCGTACTCGCCTTTATCGAGTTTTAATCCGTACTTCTCATTGAGCATATCTACCTCGACTTTGGCCTCAATAATATATCCATCATTGAGCACCAAGACCTCCTCCTCTTCCCTGTCATCGTGTTCATCTTCGATTTCTCCAAAGATCTCTTCCATGATATCCTCAATGGTGATCACTCCTGCCGTTCCTCCGTATTCATCAACAACTAAGGCGATACTTTTCTGAGTGGTGGAGAATTCATTCAACATATCGTGAGCAGACCTTGACTCATTGGTAATGAGAATAGGCATGAGAATCGACTTAATGGTCTTTGGTTTTTTCTGAAGATCCAAATGATGGACATAGCCTATGATGTTGTCGATGTTCTCCTCATAGACCAAAATCTTGGAGTGTTGAGATTCAATGATTAAATCAATCAGGCTGGGAATATTTGTATTGATATCTACTGCAATAATCTCGGTTCGAGGAACAAGACAATCCCTCACTTTCACATTGCCAAAATCCAGTGCGTTTTTGAGTATTTCCGTATCAACTTCACTCTCTTCATCCTGCTCGGTGTGTTGCGCACTTTGAGAAATAAAATGATCTAAATCTATCTTAGTAAAAACAGGTGTTTTTTCGGTAAACTCCCTTTTGAGCACGCGTTGAAGTATGTCTTTACTGAGCCACATAACAAAACGCACAAAGGGCCATAGCAAATAATAGAAAAATTGAAAAGGATAAATCAAAGCGGCTAAAATTCCACTGGGATTCAACCTGAACAGTGCCTTGGGAAGAAATTCAGCTGTAATCAAAACCACCACCGTAGAAATCAAGGTGGCACAAATCAATGCAAGAAAAGAAGGGAAATAAAAGGGATCTGACTCAAAATAAGGCCTAAAGATCTCTTCCATGGTGGCACCGTAAATCACCAGAGAAATATTATTGCCTACCAGGATGGTGCTAATAAACTCAGAAGGACTTTTAAAATATTCAGAAAGAATGCGTGCCCAGGTTTTCCCCTGATTGCTCTTGAGCTCTATACGCAATTTATTTGCTGAAAGAAATGCGATCTCCAATCCGGAAAAAAAGGCCGAGAAGACCAACATCAATATCACTATGGATAATGGTGTCATTTGGGTTAGAACAAAGATAGGTCATGAAAAGCATATGAAATCAACGGCATTCTTGAACGATTTAAATATCTTCGAAGCTCAACAAGCCCTATGAATTTAAAGGACAATTTTACCGAAGAGATCACCCAGGGATATAATTTCAAAGGGGATTCTATTTTATTAGGAGGCGCCATCTTAGATGGTGAACCCATTCCAAATCTGCACATTAAAGCACCACTAAAAACCTTTAATAGACATGGATTGATATCTGGAGCAACAGGCACAGGAAAAACTAAAACCTTACAGAACATTGCTGAACGACTGTCTGAGAAAGGCATCCCTGTGTTGCTAATGGATGTCAAAGGAGATCTGAGTGGATTAAGTCAAGCTTCTGCAGGACACCCCAAGATAGACCAGAGACATGAGAATATTGGGGCTGCATGGAAAGCTCAAGCATATCCATGTGAATTTCTTTCCATTTCGGAACAAGAGGGCACTAGAATGCGTGCTACTATTTCCGAATTTGGCCCTGTACTTTTAAGCAAGATCCTCGAACTCAATGATACTCAGAGTGGCATAGTGTCAATTATATTTAAATACTGCGATGACAAAAAACTGCCTCTTTTAGATATCAAGGACTTCAGAAAGGTGTTGCAGTACATTAGCAATGAGGGCAAAGATGAAATAGAGAAAGATTACGGTCGAGTTAGTCCGGCATCAGTTGGTGCAATAATGAGAGCGCTGATTACCATAGAAGAACAAGGAGCCGATCTATTCTTTGGCGAAAAATCTTTTGATGTGGATGATCTTCTAAGGCTAAATGATGAAGGCATGGGATACGTCAACATTCTTCGTTTGGATGACATTCAAAGTAAACCGCGTTTGTTCTCCACCTTTATGCTTTGCCTACTCGCAGAAATTTATGAATCCTTTCCTGAACAAGGCGATAGCGACAGACCTGAATTGGTGATGTTCATAGATGAGGCACACCTGATTTTTGAAGAAGCATCCAAAGCTCTACTGAACCAGATAGAGACCATAGTAAAGCTGATCCGTTCAAAAGGCGTTGGTGTTTTCTTTGTTACCCAAAATCCCACGGATATTCCAGATGATGTATTGGCGCAATTGGGGATGAAAGTGCAGCATGCTCTCAGAGCTTTTACGGCCAAAGACAGAAAAGCGATCAAGCTCACTGCAGAAAATTACCCGATTACAGACTATTATCAAACGGATGAGCTATTGACCAAACTGGGAATTGGAGAAGCCATCATTTCAGTACTCAACGAAAAGGGTATTCCCACCCCTTTGGCTCATACATTATTAACTGCGCCTTCGTCACGAATGGATGTCATCAGTGAAAAAGAGAAAAAAGCCGTCTTAAAAGCCTCTGCTATCATATCAGAATACAACCAAGAACTGGACCGGGAAAGCGCCTATGAAATGCTAAATAAGAAACTGGACAAGGTTGAAGAAGTTGAGAAGAAAACCTCAACAAAGAAAAGTACAGGTAGAAGAACCAAGGAGAAATCTACCATTGAAAAAGTAGCAGGCCATACACTAACTAGAACAGTAGTACGTGAAGTTGCAAGGGGTCTTTTGGGAGTCTTGGGCATATCCGGCAGGAGAAGAAAGAGCTTGTTCTAGTTCTTCCTATACCAATCCGGATCAGTATATCTGAGCGCATGTTCCCCGAAAGTCAAGGTGCGTTCCTCATTAATTTGATAGGTGCTTTGTTCTCCAAAAATGGCTGAGAAAACAATGGTACTTTCTACTCCCTTATCTTCTTTAAGCACCCGAGCTAAATTCTTATTCTCTTTGTATTCCAGACTATGACTACAAGCAGGGCAGTGAAAATGAATATGATCTCCTTCATTAAATTTTAGATTGTCACTGATATCCGCGGAGTAATTACCTAATTCATCACTGAGTAAAACTACCCCCTTTGTTCCGTTTTTACAGTGGACTGAAAGAACCAAGTGACCCCCTACGTTTAGCTGCGCTTGACAATATGGACAGAGAAAGCGATTCATAGGACTAAGTTAACTCATTTTAGTTTGACTTTTCAAAATTGGTTATTAAGTGTTGATAATGTGATACTTAATGAGCACTAACAACAAAAATTCAAGGGCAATCTGGCGTTTTTTTGATTGTATTGGTCTAAGCTAATCGATCATTTGTCTTCCAATTCTTAAATTCGACCTAAACCAAGAATCAAATGGAAGAATCAACATCAGAAATAGTAAACAAGCAACTCAAACGCCCAACCATGCTCACCGTAGTATGTATTTTGAGTTTCATTGGAAGTGGCTGGGGCCTATTTGATAGCGCGACCGATTATTTTGGAGCGCCGCTAGCGGAGGACAGCATCGAAGAAGTAGATGAAGCCATGGAAGAAATAGAAGACCAAGAGGTTCCTGAGTCATTCATGAATTTAGTTGAAGGCTTTGTTGGTAATTTAAAAGAGAACATGACCATAGAGAGAATTCGGACACAAGCTAAGTGGAACGGATTGTCATCACTTCTAACACTTATTGGAGCCATTTTAATGTTTCTACTGAACAGAAAAGGCTTTTATCTCTATTTGGCTGGAATTGCTTTGTACATAGTCACACCTTTGATTTCCTTCACAGGGACATTGGCTGTAATGAGTACGGGAATTGCAGTCGTGATTGGAGCGATATTTGTCACGCTCTATGCTGTAAACCTCAAGCACATGAGGGCATAAATCAAAATGACTCAATCTAACGCAAAAGATTAGGGTGATTGAAAATTAAAATATCCGAATCTGAAAACAATGATTAGTTGCAAATTCTAAACGGCAAAACTCTCCCCGCAACCACAGGTTCTGCTAGCGTTTGGATTGTTAAATTGAAACCCTTTGCCGTTGAGACCATCTGTAAAATCAAGTTCTGTCCCGCATAGGTATAAGAAGCTTTTCATATCACAGACGATTTTTTTTCCATTGCTTTCAAAGACTTGATCGCCTTCTTGGGATTCATTGTCAAAATCCAACTTATAGCTCAAGCCAGAACAACCTCCACCCACGACAGAAACGCGGATAAAATAGTCATCACCCAAGCCCTCTTCGGACATTAGGTTTTCAACTCTTGTACGTGCATTTTCTGATACTGTGATCATATTAGTAATGTTTCTTATCGTCAATTATGGGTTCCAGACCTTTTTTCTCACGATAGTCGTTGATCGCCGTCTTGATGGCATCTTCAGCCAAAACGGAGCAGTGGATTTTAACCGGTGGAAGAGATAACTCTTCTACAATATCCATATTGTCTATTTCAAGCGCCTGATCTACCGTCTTTCCCTTTAACCACTCTGTTGCTAAAGAAGAAGAAGCGATTGCCGATCCGCATCCAAAGGTCTTGAATTTAGCATCCTCGATGATGCCGGTTGCATCATTGACTTGAATCTGAAGTCTCATGACGTCACCACATTCTGGTGCACCTACCAAACCGGTACCAACATTCTCTGAACTCTTATCCAAGGTTCCAATATTTCTCGGATTGCTGTAGTGATCGATTACTTTTTCTGAATATGCCATGTCGTTTTTTGCTTTATAATATTAGTGTTCTTGCCACTCCACTGATTTTAGGTCAATGCCTTCGTTGAACATCTCCCACAATGGACTCATTTCTCGTAATTTCTCAACCGCTTCTTTAACGTGGTTGATTGTATAATCAATTTCTTCTTCAGTTGTAAACCTGCTCAATCCGAAGCGCAGTGAGGAATGGGCTAATTCATCATCCAAACCCAATGCCTTGAGCACATAGCTCGGCTCCAAGCTCGCAGAGGTACATGCAGAACCCGAAGACACTGCTATATCTTTTACCCCCATCATCAAACCTTCTCCTTCAACGAACTTGAAAGATATATTGGTTACATGTGGAAGTCTGTGATTGGGGTTACCGTTCACATAACTCTCGTCTATGGTCAACAATTCCTTTTCCAGTCTGTCTCGCATGGTGGAAATGCGTTTTGCATCACTTTCCATATCCTCAATACATATCTCGCACGCTTTGCCAAAACCAACTATTCCAGGAACATTTAAGGTTCCGCTGCGCATTCCCCTTTCGTGTCCTCCACCATCTATCTGACTGGTGACCTTTACCCTTGGGTTCTTTCTTCTCACATATAAAGCGCCTACTCCCTTTGGACCGTACATTTTATGCGCTGTAAATGAAAGGAGGTCTATTCCATCCTCTATTACGTCTACGGGTATTTTGCCAACAGCTTGAGTTGCATCGGTATGAAAGAGTATTCCTCTATCCTTAGCCATCTTGGAAATAGCCCTTACGTCTTGTACGACACCAATTTCATTATTGGCATACATTACAGATATGAGAATGGTTTTATCAGTAATTGCAGCTTCCAGTTCTTCTAAATCTATTAAGCCATCTTCTCTGGGGTTTAGATAGCTTACTTCAGCACCTTGCCTTTCTACGTGTTTGCAGGCATCCAGAATTGCCTTGTGTTCTGTGGATACAGTAATGATATGATTCCCCTTGGATCCATACATCTCATACACCCCTTTGATGGCCAGGTTGTCTGATTCTGTAGCTCCGGAGGTAAAGATAATCTCTTTGGGATTTGCATTGATCAATTTAGCGACCTGCTCACGAGCGTAGTCTACTGCCTCTTCAGCTTGCCAACCAAAACTGTGATTTCTGCTCGCTGCATTGCCAAAGGTTGTGGTAAAATATGGCAACATAGATTCTAGGACCCTAGGATCCATCGGCGTTGTTGCATTGCTATCCAGATATATTGGAAACTTGATCATTGTTTTTATTTAGATTAATTCTAAGCTACAAATATAACTGAGAAGCATTAAAAAAGTTTGCCTCTACCTATCGAAAAAAATTATAGGCATCAGCCAAAAAACTATGAAATAGCAAGGCTTTTCGCCCTATGTGGTCTTACAATGCCCAAAATGTCCTCTGTCCACCATTTTTTTTCCTTACTTTGCCTTGCACCATTCAAAGGCCGTAAAACTGGAAAAAATCGAACACATTGGGATTGCCGTACGAGACATTGAGGAGTCCAATGCCCTCTTTGCCAAGATCTTAGGAAGATCCCATTACAAGATGGAAGAAGTGGAATCTGAAAGCGTAATCACTTCATTTTTTCAAGTAGGAGAAGTAAAAATAGAACTGTTACAAGCAACTTCTGAAAGTAGTGCAATCCATAAGCATATTGAGAAAAGAGGTGAAGGAATACACCACATTGCTTATGCGGTTAAGGATATAGCAGTCGAACTGGATCGATTGAAATCAGAAGGCATAGAAGCCATTCATCAGCAAGCTAAAGAAGGAGCCGATGGCAAAATGATTGCCTTTTTACACCCAAAGAGCACCAACAGAGTGCTTACTGAAATATGCGCAGACAAGAATGAATAAGAATTTGAGAATATTACTAGGAGTGATTGGTTTCATTCTATTGGTCTACGTGCTTTGGAATGTAAGAACCATCATTTACTACTTCTTCACTGCAGCTATAATTGCCTTTATTGGACGTCCTTTAGTGGGGCTGCTGGGCAAACTGCACTTTAAGAAAAAACACTTGCCCAGTTGGCTAAAGTCCTTACTGGTACTGGCGACCTTTGTGTTGCTGCTTTTTGGTTTCTTTCAAATGATTATTCCTACGGTCATCTCTCAAGCCAACATCATTTCTCAAATAGATCCCGCTCAAATGGTGGAAAAATTTCAGCCACAAATCCAATCTTTTTCTGATTGGCTCGAACGCTTTGATGTAAAGCAATCAGAGGTGGAAGAAATAATCACTCAAGAATTTACCAGAATTTTTGAAGTCGGAGAGATAAGCTCTATGCTAACCAATGTCATCAGTGGATTAACCGACTCCTTGATTGCTGTATTTTCCATCCTATTCATTTCTTTCTTCTTGCTGAAAGATGGAACTATAGTAGATAATGTATTGACCG
>JAHEKB010000031.1 GCA_024638525.1 Bacteroidota bacterium | reverse complement strand
TGGTTGTCAAAGCACGACGTGCAGACTTGGACATAACCAAGTACTTAGTACCGCCTTGTGCATCAACAGAGTCGATTGCTTCATCAAGAGCACCTAAGTCAAGAGTCGCGGCGCTAGAAGCGTTACGAATAACTTGAGAATTAGTTGCGTGATCAGCCGCCGGCATGCGAGCAGCCAAGCCATCGAACTCAGAAGGAGACTGGTTAGAGTCGCCATTGATGAACAGGGATTCCCAAGAAAGACGCATTGCGCGGGTCTTGGATTGAACCTGATAAGCGCGTGACTCGCCACCTTCTAAGTCAAGGATTGCGCGGTCAATTTTGATGTCTCCGCCGAACAGACGAAGGCTTTCAGACTGCTGACTTACCTCAGCGTAGCTTTCGGTGTAGTTAGCGTTGTAATTACGGAAACCCACGTCTCCGAGGCTCTCTTCACGCTTCCAGAAAAGGCCGTTGCCTTGAATGTCGCGGAAAGGGAGAACGCTCAGCAGAGGACCAGCAGCCAGTTCTGTAACAACTGCCAGTTCTTGTGGATTCCGAGAGTGCTTTTTAGCCTCGGATAGATTTAAAGCCATTAGAATTAAACTCCTGTGGTTAATGGAGGAAAGGTGAAACGTGTCCAGAGCATCACGCTCTAACTCGAACACCCTGCCTGCTAACCATCACGGCCAGTCAAAACCGGGTGCTTTCTAACATATAATTCCGAAACTTCTATTCTTCCCAATAAAAAAGCCCCTTTCGGGGCGAAAGATTTATCCAAATGCTTTTAGGAACAATTCTTCCCTTGATAGCGACGACAAGTCTTCTACTGGCATACCGTTTGCATCTGTTCCAGCATAATTCAATCCAGCTCCTGAACCTTTGACTCCTTTAAAGAAAGTTCCGTAAACAGGATGTGTCTTGTAACTACTTACAAAGTCTTCAGGTGAGATTCGCTTGCCTGATTCGCTATCAAGAATAGGATCGCCTTGTTCATCAACGACAGTAATACTGCCGTTCGGCTCTTGCCTGAACCGCTTACTCATTTGTTCTGCGAACATGTCGAAAAAAGATACGCCGTCGGCAGAATCAGTTCGTCCACCAGCTGAAGTAAATACTTTTTCAAGAGCATAACGCTTCTTGAATTCGTTAATTTGGGTTTCAGCTTGCTTGGCTTTACCTTCGGCTTCTGCTGTTTGCCGTCCATATTTTTCTTCAATGGCTTGAATTGTTTCACCATAACGTGATTCAATCTCAGCAGCACGGGCAGCATCAGCTTCTAATTGCTGATAACGATCTAAATCAACATCTTTTAGTTTCAAAAGTTGCTGTTCTTTGTCTTTGTATTGACGCTCATAGGTCTTACGAGCTTCCCGTTCAGAACGCAATGCTTTAACGAGATTGGCGACCTCATCTGGACTGTACTGAGATTTATCCTCAGCACTGACCTGTGGTGTGAGTTCTTGGCCGCCAGTCTCCATCTCGGAGGCTTTGGTGTTTTCTTCAGACATGGTAAAAGGGAATCACTCCCTAAATAGACGGGCTAGTGTTCCTACGACCCGTATCTCAAAACTCTTTGCCTCGGAAAAGCTACATAACTAGTTTGTCCTTTTACTGTTGCTGTACTTCTTGCTTTATGAGTGTTTTGAGGGTATGTAAATCCAGAACTTGGTCGAAACTCTTTATATCTTTGTATAGTGTTGGGTCCGCCTAAAAGGGCACGAGGATCATCGTAATCATCCGTTGTTCCTGCAGTCATTTTATTCAAAGCACCATTTTCTGCCATTAAAGCTTTAAATTCTTCTCTATCAAGTCGACCAAAGTAACCTATCCAGCATGCAACTAAGCCTGTTGTTATTGGTGCAGAAAAGCTTGTACCACTTGCGAAATATAAGTACTTGTTGTCATTTCGTGGATCGCATAAATCAGTATCGTATAGGAAGACTGGGCTGCTTTCACTGCAACTATAAAAGGATCCATCTTCAGTTGTCAAGGACGTATCAGCCGCTGTAAAATCAATCGTAAAACCAGTTGGATTTGATGCGCCGCTGGCCGTAACAATCCCTTTAAAATTGTGGTAACCATTAAATTGCGAAGAGCTGTCCATTTGTATTTTTATTCGGACAACAGTACTGCCATTTGATCCAGATACTGCATAATCCGCTCTGTTTAAATAATAATTTTCACCTTGTATATTAAAAGTTGCCACATTATTAGTTATAGACCAAGACACAATATTGCCAAAAATTCTGTCGCCAGAATCAGTGCCTAAAACATCAGTGCCAGCAGCATAGACATCTACTCTTGGCCCCGTGTTGCTAAAATCCGATTTCAATTCGTTACCTGAAGAAATTTCATTATCAACTCCTCCTACGATAATTGCGCCTGTGTCGCCAAAGAGGCCGCCTTGTTGGTAAAGGTAGCCGTTATTGAATGTATTCATATAATCTAAGCCACCACTGACATCCATTTTATGCTGTGAGTTACCAGCCGCTGCGACAATAATTATGCCATCTGCAATGGCATCTTCAATGTCGGATTGGACAGCCGAGTGTGTAGTAGTGTAAGTAAAATTAGTAGCATTTGAGTTTGTTTCGTTGATACCTGGGGCAGGAACAATGCCAAAACTGCTATATAAATTGTCGTTTGTCCATGTTGTATTTGATGAATTATATGACGTACCTCTGTATTGAACATTAATCAAAGAACTGTAATACACATACGTTTCAAACCCATAGCTAGCGTTAACAACAGTAGGGTTGCGCCTATTTGTCGTAGAATTTACCGGTTTGTTTTTATGAAAAGCTCTTATGTAGTCCCACATATAATTTTGACCGGCACTCGAATGTCCAGTGAAATAATCATCGACAAATAAATGATCCCCTGATGGAGTTGAACTTAGGTAATAAGTACCAGTGCCTCCAGTGCCAGTACCTAGCGAAGAGATTGTTCTTGTAGTGCCAATGTTTGTATCTGAGGTTCCATAAACCCTTTGACCTACAGCTATAGGTTCACTTCCAGACTCCACAGAGACAACTGTTAGAAGAGATCCTGTTCTGGTAGCTTTGAATTTTGCGAACTTAGGTCTTGACGTTGCGTCAATACAGTAAATATTTGATTTACGCGCTAATCCATGTGTATTGCCTGCAGAACTAGAAGCACACAAAGCTCCATGATTTTCTGTATAATCATAAAGAATACTTTTCCAATGAGCAACACCACCATTAGTTAAATAATCAGTCCAGTCAATATTTTGTACTCGTGATCCACCTGTACCATCAGCATTTACCGCGTACTCAGGATGGTTCGGGTCGACTGGGTCATCATTGATAATAACATCAACGTCTTGTCCCTCTAAGTCCCATGAAATTGTTGCATTAACTCTAGCAAAAGCATTTGCATTGCCACTTTCTTTGCCCCAATTTGTAGTGCTTGTGTCTACAAAATTACGATACAATCCCCAATTTTTGTCAGTATTGTGCAAGTCATTTGCATGGTTACTATCAGGGGCATATCCCCTATTGAAATAAGATGTTTGAGATGCATTTTTAGTTAATTCAGGTATTTCGTCAAACAATTCAACGTGTCTAACACGGTCATCGGATTTAAGAGCTTCAGCTTCTTCTTCAGTAAGTAAGTAGTGAGTATTTCTACTTATCTCTCTTCGTTGAAAACATTCGACCTCTCTTTCTGGCACTTCAGCACGAGTGTGCCCTAGCGTCTCCATGTCAGCGTAAAATGCATCCAAATCACCGCGATTTAGAAGCGTAACAACATACTCAAAAGTACTCATGACTCAAGGACTAAAAGGCTTAAAGTTACTGTTATTGCTGCGGCTGATCCAGACTGGTTTTCTACCTTCAAATAAATATCTGAAGTGGGTGTAGCTTCATCATTAAAACCTAATAGCCCTGGCGTAATTTTTTGAGTAGTTGCCGCACCTGTAATGACCTCAGCTATAACGCCACTTCCTGGCAATGGATCAGTATTGCTAGTTCTGGAAGCATCTGAGGTTCTGGCGGCAGTACTTGTATATACAGTGACCCAGGCAGCTGCACTGGTTTGAATCGACATAAGCATATAAGATTTTGCGCCAGTAATTGTCATGTCAGCATCTGCGCCATCAGCTATAGAAGCTGTAGTTGCATTGGCACTCGATCTTGTCGCAACGCCACCACCACTAACGGTAGAGAAGCTTAGATTGCCGCTTGTGTCTGACGTTAGAGATTGTCCTGTAACCGTAGGCAGTGCATTGGGCAGAGTTAATGTGTATGTTGCTGCTGCACTGTGTGGTGGTCCCTTAAGAACTACGCCATGACTATTTGCTTCACAATTTAATTTAATTCGTCCTGAGCCGTCAGTTGCATTACCCTTAAGTATTACATTTTGCCCAGTCGCTGGATCAAATTCAATATTATTGGTTCCAGCACTAATGATAGTTTTATTATTCGTATCCAGGTTGCCGCCGAGTTGTGGAGTTGTATCGCTGACTACATCAGAAAGTGCTTCAGCATTCTCCCAATATGAATTCGTTTCATTCCACGCTAAAACGTTTCCATTTGGAATCTTTGGTGTTACCACACCTGTGACACTTGCAGAGGTTACGTCTGCAGTTGTCAGGGTAAAAGTGAACTGACTGCTTGTCGGAATACTTGTAATCGTATGTGTGCCATTTAATGCTGCGACTGAGCTATTAGAAATGACGACTTGCAATCCAACATAGTAAGCACTCTGACCTACTGATAATGTTATTAAGACAGTATTTGACGTGACTGAATATAAATCTAAAGCCCCTACCGATTCATCAATCAGAGTAACTGAAGTTAAGTCTTTTAAATCTTCCGCGCCACCGATTGCGTTACCACCTTGGGTACTGCCATCACCAATATAAAGCTTTTGATTGTCAGTTAAATATAATGGCTCACCAAGCAGTGGCACAAAGCTTGCAGAGGTTACATCCGCAGAAGTCCCCCTCCTAATTTGTAGCGGCACAGGCTTCAGAATGCTGAACTAGTATTCCTTATGATGC
Source organism: Bacteroidota bacterium (assembly GCA_024638525.1). Classification (GTDB taxonomy): domain Bacteria; phylum Bacteroidota; class Bacteroidia; order NS11-12g; family UBA9320; genus JAHEKB01. Next base: position 9,875 of record JAHEKB010000031.1, on the reverse strand, counting down.
TGAAGGTATTTTAGTCGCTATCCCGGTTGACGCTACTGCCCCTGCGGTATTAGTAGATCCTGGGAGGCTAACCTTGAATTGAATATTTGAATTAACTTGATAAATAGCATATTGGCCATTGATTGCCGTATCTTCACTTATTTGAATAACATTGCCCACGTAGAAGGTATAGCCCTGCGAAGCTGTTATAAGTGTGACAATTTGTTGATCTATTTCATCTATTGTTTCCGTGGTTATTTCATAGGAAACTAATCTTATAGAATCAAGAGGCACAAAATTAAACCATGCAGAGTCGTAACTTAGCCTGTCTCCAGTCTTATCCCCTGATTCTAGGACATTTTCGGCAAGGGAAAAGTTAGGCAAAGTCCAAACTTTTTCAAAGTAAGTGCTTTTTGTATACCGGCCTACGGGAAGGCTTCCTATGAGAGTTGAGCTAAGACGCTCCATAAGCGTCCAGATCCTCCAGCTACTGTAATCATCAGGAACGTTTGGAACTGACCCGTCAAAATAATTGCTCCACAAGAAATTAATAAATGGACTAGCATGAGTAAAGGTGTACATATCTTGAATATCGGCAAAGGTGCCATTTATCGGTGTATTACCTTCCCAGCCAGTACCTGTTATATCTTTTCTTTTCAGGAATGGTGCCGTAATAAAATTTTCGTCAAGCCGAGTGTCAATGCCTTCCCAGAAAAAACTATTTTTGTAAGATAAATTTAAAAAATCATTAATGTCAAAGGCGCTGATGCTTGATGCCGCGTTGAAATCCCATGATAAATTTCTATAGACGTAGAGCCAGTCACCTTCGTAAGATTCTCTCCAAACAGCTTCAGGGTTGAAATCATATAAATCATCATGATTTTGTGAAAAATACTCAAAGTGGCGGTCTGGATCGTAAATATAAGCGTTCGCACCGACGGTATTTGCTGATGAACTTGGATTAGAAACAGCCCCAAGTACTATATTCAAAAGCCAAGTATCGTACCATGCTGTAGTGTCATACGGACGTAGCTGGCCAGTGCCAGTATCTGCTTCTCCGGTATTTAAACTTTCATTTATTTTATGCTCATAATCCCCTGTCAAAAGATTTAATCTTGTATGAATTATATATCTTGTGATCCTACCAATAAGTCTCGAGTTGTTCTTGTTTGTCCTTGTATTACTTGAAGTTACTTGATAGTGCTGATTCATATCAACATCTAAAACATAGTAAATAGTATAAGCAAAAACATCATCACCTTCTCTTGAGACATAGTTGTGAGCAATCCTGCTGTCATAAACCCTATTAGGAACAATCGTATTTAAATCGATCTCTCTTGTTTCATTATTACTAGTTCCTATGTTTTCAGGTGTTTGAAAATAATAAACAGCTCTTGGAAAAGAAACAAAAGCCCATTGGCTTTCTGCCTCTGCATCTCCAGTTTGATATACGGTAGATCCAACAGCATAAGCAGAAGCATAGCATGATTGATCAATAGTGCCTCCTGATGTGGTTTGCACTACATTAAGACTTATAGCAGTTTGCTCGTCGCTGCCATTGGAGGAATTTATGTCTAAAGATAAACTCAAGCCTAATCCACTGACTGAAGCACTTGCAGATCCCTCATTGCCGAATAAGTCTTGACATGCCACAGCTACTGCTCCGGCACTTATCCTATAAGTAACGCCCTGAGTCGCTTCTTCAGTGTAACTGCTTACAGTTTCAGATGTGCTGGGATTAGCACTGGGATATTGCGACTGTCCTGCACCAATAGCAGAATTGCTTGAATAAGTAGATCCGGGCTTTTGCGTCGAATATGTCATCATATAGAAAGCAGTTTTCGGTACATCAAATAAATTGGTGATAACCTGAAACAGGTCTGCCGTCAGAAGAGGTGCTCTTGATATTCTTCTTTTACGAACTGCTAATGGAATATCTTGCTTTTTAATTAATTCAGGCTTGGCTTTCTTTCTTTTTCTATATTCAACGCTAGCGTTTTTATCATAAATTAATTTTGTTCCTTTTTTTTGCGCGACATTACCAACACCTTTACCTGTCTCGATTTTATCTAAATTTTTTACAATTGGATTGCCATCATCATCAAATCCTTGCCACTTTACGGTTGCAGTATCGCTGTCTTTCTCTTCATCTATTCTTGCTAGTAACTCAGCGCGAACACGTTCTGCGAATTCTTTTATAAGCCTTTCAAGAGACATATCAATAATTTACAGTTCTACTTCCTTTAGCGGCTCTAAGGAACACTGTTTTGTTTCTTGCAGCAGATTGACCCGATAAGTTTTTAGCAGTGTACAGTTGGTCTTCATACTTAATGATTGACATACCATCTTCATTATAACCCTGCCACTTTGCCTTAAAATTAGAACCGGCATATGGGTTGCCGGCATAAGCAGCATCAACAGCATTTAACCTTGATACATTTGAATTTTCATTTAACTTGTCAATTAATGTCATTAACCAACTCCCTGCAAGATGTTAATATTAATTGTTGCAAAGTTACCATTAGACAAAACGATAGTCTCTGCAAGTTTTTGGAAGCCAACGACTGTCACCGTACCACTAACATCTCTTAGTAACACAGCATAGTTGAAAGTCATATCCGTGGAAGAGCCATCATGAACAAAAGTTGCTACCTTTTGAGCTAATGGTTGCCCATTTGAATAAGCTAATAAATCTGCAGCACTGTAAGTATAACTTAGCCTCGCATAGCCTCCGTTTCCTACAGTAACTTCATCTGCCGCTATTGTTGCTAAAGAAACAGTTGAAGTGTAATCTGTAGTTGTAAATGTTAAAGCTACTTTATAAGTACCGCGAATATATGACAGATTAACCTGTTCATTAACCTCTGCAGACGTTAGAACAGCCATCTTTAAACCAATTCAAGGTAGTATTCCACTAAACAACGGAAGAGGCTAGAACTGGTTCGATAGGAGCTGTAATTGTTCCAAAATTCATTGCATAACTATTCGGACTTGCAATTGTACCTATGTCAATCGCAGTACCAAGAGGTGCTGCAATGTAGTAATAGTTCCAACCAAGTTGAGGTAATACCTCGGCGGCCAATCTGAAGTATGTCTTTGGCTTTAGGTTAAAATCAATAACTACTTCAAAGTTTGGATCTAAATTACCTGCTGGTGCGGGCAAGGTATCAGTAGAAATAGTTGTATTGTTACCATCAACAACTGAAATACCTGATTCCAATTCAGGATCTACTGTGTTGTTGCCAGTAGACGCGCCTGCGGGATTACTGGGCTCATCAACGACGACTGGTGTTCCAGTGTCAAAATCACCGCCATTTAGGCTGTAAGGCCCACCAGGGCTAGTTCCGGCGTCAAAATCACCAGCATCGCCGTCAAATCCTCCATTAGTAGTATTATTGGTAAAATCTCCAGCATCAGCAAAGACATAAGTAGGAAGATCTAGTTGAATTGGAGGATAAATACCATCGATAGAGGTGATCTGGGTTCCACTAGAAGTAGAAGCTTCAAAGCCAACCTCAACTGTAGTTGTGCCACCAGCCGATGGAACAAAAGTAACATTGCCTGCATTTATTTGATCTAAAGTAATTACGGTACCAGTAGTTACTGGGCTGCCGTTTAAATTTAATGCTCCACCGGCAGGCAGATCTTTAATAGTAATAGACGCAGCAGTTTGAGGTAAATTAAAATATGAGTTAGTTAATGTAGTAGTTGCCTCGACTTTTATAAGACGAACATAGACACTTGGAGTAGTCCGTGGCCCAGAGCTTGAAGTTGAGACAGAACCTACATTGAAACAATCAAATGAACATAGTACATTATCAGAATCAAAAACCCAATTAGAAGAAGCAACTCGTAATTTATACTTTTTACCAAGGCTTGAAATATCTAATGAAATCGGGTAAAATGGATAGTATTCAAAAAGCTCAGCTCTTGTACCTCTTTCTGTAATACGATAGCCAAAATTATCTGCAGTAATTTTCTTGGCAAGATTATTTGCATATCTAGAAAGAATCTGAGAATATATATTAAGTTTTGCGGATGTGTCAGGAATAAATCTTACTCCATCGCATATTTTTGTCTTAATCGGGGCAAAGTCTAATGGTAATTGCACTTCTTTTACTTGAGCGCCAGGGGTACCAAGCCATGAGATCGGGACAGAGGATGTCCCAAGCTTGTTTGCAATGTTTATAGATACTATAGATTCTATCTCTTCATTTTCTGTATCAGAAGAATCGTCATTGGCATACAAGCAACCATTACCATCTCTTTGGTATTCAATCCTGTCAGGCTCTTCAGGGCCACTAGCAGAAGAATAGTTAACCCTGTGGTAACTGTTCTTAGGATCTTCAAAATCTGTAAAAAGTTCAGTTTCTGTATTGTAAACACTGCCATATTTATAAGTAGTTACTGTTTTAGATGCTAAGACAAGATTAAAAGATCTGGTTGGGTTTCTAAGCAGTGATTCATCATGTCCAGTCAGTAACGGGTCTCCACTTACAACGCTATTAAAAAATTTATTAAAAACATTAAAACTACTAAAGTCGACACCCTCCGCTATCTGATATCTCATTCTATCTAACCTTGCATTTCCAGTGTGAAATACACGAACTCTACTTGCTGCTTTTTGTGCTCTAGCACTTGAGGCTGTGTGAATATAATTTAGCTGCGTCTTTTGGATGACTTCATCCCCTTCCCCATAGCTATAAAATACTTGCTGCATTCTGGAATAGCCATATATTCCTGTATATTGATCTGCAAAAAATCCTACTTTGTTTGCTAGCGCGTTCTCTGCACGTTCTAAAATATTTTTACCAGCTTCTAAGTATTGATCTGCAGCGCAACCATAATATTCAACAGCTTCTTTATTAAGAGTTCCTTCCGCTGTATATGTAGTATTAACTACAACACCATTAGAATAAGTGTAAACAGGGTTACCTGGCCTTGAGGCATAGTCATCTCTTAAGGTATAAGCCTGATTTGCTTTACTTAACATTGCATTGGATCTTTCAACCTCAGTATTTACACCATTGACGTAAACGTCTATTACACTGCGAATTACACTACCAGCATAAGTCGCTGCAGAGCAATACTCAAAATCATACTCAAAATCTACCTGATTGCCTGGACCTTCGTAACTTATGTAACGACCGTTAGTGACTTTTTCGAGCGCATCGTATTGAGTCGCCCCAGATGATCCTATCGCTGTATATGCATAAGGAGAGGGCTCTCCCGCAACAGGCTCATTGATCGTACCGCAACCGGCTACAGCTTCAGTGCCACCTTCCGCAGAACTGGGATCGTTCCTTACTGTGAAAGAGCCATTATAAGTATGTGTCTTTTCTGCACTTGGTATTGAAATAGTTCTTTCTACGCGAGAAGTTACAAAAGGAGGAGGATTTACAGATCCATTTTCATCTTCTTCAGAGGAAGGCACCTCTACATTAGTTTTGGCAAGTATTGCTGAGGGCAAGTCTTCAATAGCTCCTCCGATCGAATCGATTGCAATAGCAGTTTCTTTGTCAAAACTTGTTAGTTTTGCATTGCTTAGATTAGAACCTAAGCCGTCATTGCCAAATTGGTTAAGAGATTGGATATGTCCATATGGATCTTGAAATATTACCTTGCCTTCTATCTCTAAAAGAGATTGCAAAGTTGAAAGATTATAATCATCAATGATAAAAGAACCTTTCACCTCACTTGAGATAAAACTTGTTATTAACGTTTTAATTTTTGATGTATATGACCCTTCTCTGGAAACTAGGTATGCAAGAGAACATCCAACCTCAAGAATTGTCTGTCTAGCATTAACGTCAATACTCGAATTTAAAACATATAGTTGACCGCGCGGTAATTTTGCTACCCTAGAATTATCCAGAGTAGCGTAAACATTAACTCTAGACCCTAACGGGAATAAAGTTTTGTTATAATCGAGTACACTTGTATCGCCGCCGAGAACAATAGAACCTTTTGTTGTAATTATATTTGTACTGTAAGCAGAATCATCAGAAGTAGAACCTTCGATTAAAGAATTACTATAATCAGTGCCATTAATATATAAACGAATTTTAGAGGTTGTATTCGCAAGTGTCATTTACACCTCCGTTAAGCCAAAGCTCAATAAGAATACTTCATTAGTTCTACCTACTCTTGAAACAGTCGGTGGAGAGGTAAAGAATGCAGTAGTTGTGACTATGGGTATATTTACATTATTGGTTGCTTCTCTTAGCAGATTATCGACAATATTAACAACAGAAGTATTTAAAGAAGTAGACCTAGCTGTATCCCATGCCGTAAAGATTCCATTCAATGTTGCGATCTCCGCTGGTGTCGCATATGTAGCAATTGCCCAGATTTTACGTTGCTGGCGTGCTGGACCTTGAGCGTAACCCAATCCGATCTGGGTAAATTCTAAGCTAGCTTGACCAAGTACAGAGCTCGGCAGATCGTCCCCTGAGAAGTCCGTAAAGGCCACTGAGTCGCTTCCGTAGCTGATTGTGATACTTCCAGCCATTACTAGATCCTCCGGCCGTTACGGAGCCGCATACGAGCCACATTCGTCATGATCTTCGACGCATCTGTGACAGGTTGCTGGCTTTGAATCGTCACGTTGTTTGTAATGCGTTGATTGCCGCCAGATCCAGTCAAAGCAGCGGTCATTTGCTTGACTAGGTTGCCAGAAACTCCGTCTGAAGTTGTATTTGCAGCTGGGTTTTGCTTAGGCTTAATACCAGATGAAGCAGATTGAATCTTTTCGTTGGAACTTGCTGAGATAAAGTCACTAACAAGGCTGGCAGGAATGACCGTACCAGAAGTAGGAGCAGTCCATTTCATGTTTCTCGCAGCAGGCAGCATACTAAACTTGCCGGAATTACTCAAGAATCCTTCCCTACCTCCGCCATCATTAACTGTATATTGCTTGCCACTAGTAACAGGACCGCCCATTGCACGGGCAGGAGCCCCTGAAAGGACAATTCGTTGCAACTTACCAGCTTCACCTACTGATGTCCTCAGGAAACCAACGATTTTATTGGCTTCATCTGCTCCGCCAGAAATAGTGTCCTTAACTGCTTCCATTACAGATTCCAAGCCATCACCTGCACCTTTGGCATTGCCTAAAGCATTTGTTATTTCTTTAGCTGCCTCAACGCCATTGTCTAAAGATGTACCCTGTAGTGCTTCAGCAGTATCCTGGCTGTCAGTAGCAGCTTTGGATATAGCAGTGCCGTAATCGCCAGCAAGCTTAATTAACTTCCTTTGCTTCCCTTCTGCGTCTTTAAGAGTCACAAGTTGCACGTCAAGTTTTTTCGCCACGCCTTGAGCGCTTCTTGAAATTTCTTCATCTAAACCTTTATTGATTAGCTTTTGATCTTTTGTTGCTTTTTGAATTCCAAGCAGTTCCTTTTCTATCCTAAATTGCTGATCTAATCCTTGAATAATTAATCCTTGCTGATTAGCTGCTTCGTTATAAGCTTTAGCTAGTCCAGAATTACCTTCAGCCTGTGCAATTTTGGCTGCATTTCTTAATCTGATTTGCTCAATTTTAGCCTGACTTGTAGCAATTTTGTTCTGTGTAGTAAGCTTTAAAAGAGCGATGCGATTTTCAATTTCATTAGTAAGAGCTTGTGCTTTAAGTTGTCTCTCAATAATTTGCTTTCTCTTTGCACTTCCAACCTCAAGGCCCTTAAGTTCTCGGCTTGCAATTTCATCAATTAATCCATTTGCCGCTTGTAATCCAGAAACGAATGTACCACTGATGCCATCAAAAGCACCTTTCAGTCTGCTTGAACTTTGTAGGATTATATCTACTTGGCCGTCGACCTCAGCGATACCCGCTTTAAATGCGTCGATGACTGCATTACGAGCATCAATTCCCAATTGAGCTTGTTTTTGGGTTTCTGTTGCAACTACATTGGTTAGTTGCCTTTGTAAAGCAATTTCTTCTTCATTGAGTTTACCTCTTTTCGCAAGTACCGCAAGGTGCTCTTTTGCGTTCTTCGTTCTTTGTTCAGAGGCTACGACTTCAGCTGCAATGTTAGCTGCACCTATTAAAGATGCTGCGTTAGCTTCTTTGCCATACTTCTTGATTGCTTCTGTCTGTGCTTCAATTAAATCAGTATTAATTTCTTCGTTTAGCTGTTTTTGTGCTTTTTGTAATTGATCTGCAGAAGCTGCTGCCGTTGCATTTGCATCGCCATTTCTAATTCTTGCTGCAGTTTCATCCTGTATAGCTTTCTCAGACGCAGCGGCCAGACGGCCTTTTTCTGCAAGCTGTACATTCTCAGCTTCTAATTTAGTGATTACAGCTTCATTTACTTTTTCTCGACCCCTTTCTGTAGCAATTAATTGTTTATTTGTAGCAATTCGCTCTTTAATATTTTTACTGGTAGCTGAATACAATTTCCCTAATTGCTCTAAATTTTCAGATCCTGAAGCAAAATTGCTAAAATCAGTCGCCCCAATCGCAGCGCCGAGCCCTTTTGCTTTACTTTCAGCCTGAGAAACTAAAGTATTGTATTCTTTAGTTGACTTAATAAGCTGTCTGCCTCTACCAGACTTTTCCAATTCTTCATTAGCTTTAGCTCCAGCAGCCGCCGCTGCAGCAGCTGTTGTAGCCGCAATAGCCACCAGTGCAAGTCCACCTGTAGCGACAGTAGCTGCTGCTACGCCAGCCGCAATAATGCCTGTACCAAGCAATGCCCATGCGCCGCCCGCAAAGCTAGCTGAATCTGCTACTTGTTCAACGCTTTGTGTCGCTTCAGCAAGAGTAGGCGGAGCCTTTTTGGCTGCAGTACTGACTTCTTCTAGTGATTTACTTAAGCTATCAAAAGAGCTACTGTATGCTGACTTAACCTCGGCAGCGCCCTTCGCGCTAGCCCTAAATGCGTTGACGATTAATCCAATACCTGCTGCAATAGCAAGAAATGGTATAGCTTTTTGAAGGGCTATTAATCCTATTGTTAGTTTCTTTGCACTTGCATCTGACAGCATCATGCCTAAAGCGGCTACTTTCCCGGATGCGCCTACTCCTAAAAGTGTTGCTTGTGCAGTCTGGGCAGCGCCTACAAGCGTGATTATAACTGTAGCAAATGCAACAGTTACTCCTTTTATTAGAAGTAAGCCAGCAGCTACATGCGCTAAGATCCCGATCAACCCGCCAAAATTAGCATCAAGACTCAAAATACCATCCAATAATCCAGTGATCGGGGCTAATAATTGGCTTACTGCTAAAACTAATTTTAAAGTATTATCAATTAAAGTTCGTGCTGATTTTGCTATTTGATTAAATGTAGTAGCAAGAAAATCGAAGGTCTTGGTCTGTTTAAATTCTTTGATAAATTCAGCAACTGCCAAGCGGATTTCTAAAAACGCCTTAATTGCTGGTTCAATAGCTTTAGCAATGCCTTCAAGGTTTTTAGTTTCAATATTGGATGCTACATTTTGCAGCTGTTGAATTGTAGCTGTACCATTTTCAATTTTTTTTGCTAGCGCATCTACGCCATTTTGCATTTTATTAACAGTCTCGACAAATACATCAGCAGTAATCTTGCTGTCAGATATTAACTCATTTAATGCTGCACTGCTTACTCCTAATGCATCTGCAAATTGCGTTCTAAATGCACCGTCAAGTTCAGAGATCTGTTGGTTTAGCTCTTCTGCCTGCAATTTACCCTTACTGAGTACCTGAGCGAATGCCTCCAGCAGTCGTCCTGATTGTTCTGTATTTAATCCAAGTGTTTGGCTTCTTGCGCTGATAGCAGCAATGAACTTATCAGAGTCAGCAGCACTTGTACCTACAGCCTTCAAGGCCGGGATCATTCTTTTGTAACTCTTCTCAACTTGCTGCAGAGGAGCACCAAGACGATTCGCTGTGGTTTCAGCTTGCTTAAAAATTCGAT